>JAVHPA010000094.1:0-10890 GCA_036170345.1 Candidatus Moraniibacteriota bacterium | reverse complement strand
GAATCTCAAAAAAAGCTCCAAGAACTTCAGCCGGAAATAAAGAAGCTCCAGGAAAAATATAAAGGAGACAAAGAAAAACAGGGAAAGGCCCTGATGGCATACTATAAAGAAAAAAAGATCAATCCGGCCTCGGGCTGCTTGCCGCTGGTTATCCAAATAGTTTTTTTCATCGCTCTCTATCAGGCTTTTATCGCCGGACTGAAGTTTTCTTCCGGGTGCCAGGATCTTTATTCCTTTGTCAGCTGCCCAAACCAAATCCATAGCAACTTCTTCGGCCTGTTGGATTTGACCAAGCCTAGCTTTGTGCTGGCGGTTATCGCGGCCGCTGGACAGTTTATTCAAACAAAAATGATGGTTCCCCCGGCGAGCGGATCTTCCTCAAAGGGAGACTTTTCAAATATTATGAATCAACAGATGGTTTATTTGGGGCCGCTGATGACGCTCTTTATCGGAATGAAATTTCCGGCGGGGCTGGCTGTTTATTGGATAGTCAACACTTTGTTCGCTATCGGCCAGCAATACCTGATTATGAAAAAGGCAAAAGTTCCGGAACTGCCGGCGGCGATTGGAACATAAAGCGATTATTACAACTAACCTAATTGTTATGGCGAAATCTGAAAACATAGAGATGATCAAAAGCTTGATAGCGGAGACACTCAAAAAAATGAGCTTTAATGACTTTGCTGTCAGTGTCCGCGAGGAGACGGGACCCGACGGGGAAAATTTGATTTTTAACATTGAGACAAAAGAGTCGGATCTTTTGATCGGCCAATATGGCGCGAATCTCCGATCCTTTCAACATATTTTGCGGGCCATGGCCAGAAAGAAAAATGATGAAAAACTGCATTTTTCAATAGACGTCAACGATTACCGCAAGCAAAAAATAAGTTCCTTGGAAGAGCTGGCTCAAAGTCTGGCTCGGCAAGCTATCATTGAGAAAAGACCTGTTGTTTTGCGTCCCATGAGCGCTTACGAAAGAAGAGTGGTGCACGTGGCGTTATCTGAAAACAACCAGATCAGGACCGAAAGTATCGGAGAAGGAGAGGAACGGAAAGTGGTGATCAAGCCGGTGGGAGATATCGAACAAGAAAGTATTCCCGAAACTTTATAAAATATCACTTTTGAACATCAAATTTCTAATTTCTAATTAACCTAATCAAATCCCAAATTTCCAAATCCCAAAATTAAACAAGTCAAAAGCGCTTTAGATATTAGTAATTTGGCTATTGGGATTTTTTTAGAAATTAGAAATTAGAAATTAGAAATTATCCGATGTCTTCTCTCCCCCGTCGCATTGCCTATAATGTTGTGATCTCTTCAGCGGCTAAGATCGTCGGAACCATTTTAGCTTTGGTGGGAATCGGTTTTATCACCCGCTACTTAGGAAAAGAGGGTTTTGGCGATTATGCAACTGTTCTAGCCTTCTTCACTTTTTTTTCAGCCTTGGCGGATCTGGGTCTTTACGCCATCTCCACCCGGGAAATTTCCCGTCCGGGAAGCGACGAGCTGGAAATTTTGGGAAATGTTTTCACTATGCGGCTCATTCTTTCGGTGGCGGTTGTTCTTGTGGCGCCTCTTTTAGTTCTCGCTTTTCCTTATTCGGCCGCGGTGAAATTCGGGATCATGATTGCCGCGGTCGCCTATATCTTTTCTTCAAGCTACTCGGTTCTGATCGGGCTTTTTCAAAAAAGATTGGCCATGGACAAGGTGGCCATAGGAGAGCTGATCGGAAGGATTTTTCAGGTGGTTATTATTATTCTGATTGTTCGAAAAGATATCGGCTTTCTGGCCATTATCGGGGCGCTTTTCGTGAATATGCTGGTGAGTTTCTTGGTAATTTTTGTCTGGTCCCGAAAGTATCTGTCTTTTTCCCTTAAGTTTAACTGGAAAACCTGGAAAAAATTTCTCGCGCAGTCTTATCCAGTTGGGATCTCGGCGATCATCACGTTCGCCTATTTCAAACTGGATACGATTCTTCTCTCGATTATGAAAACCAACGCCGAAGTTGGAATTTATAATGCCGCCTATAAGGTTCTGGAAAATATCTCTTTTTTTCCGGCGATGCTTGTCGGCCTTGTCATGCCGATAATGTCCCTTTATATTTTTCATGACCGGAATAAATTTCTTCAGGTGGCCGACAAAACTTTCAAGGTGTTCTTGATTCTGACGGTGCCGCTGGTGATTGGAATTTTATTTTTAGCTAAGAATATAATAAATCTCATCGGCGGAGCCGGGTTTTCCGAGGCGGTTATCGTTCTTAAAATATTGTCTTTTGCCATCGCTTTTATATTTTTCGGAAATTTTTTCACCAATGTGATAATTGCCGGAAATCTTCAGAAAAAAATGATGAAGGTCTTGTTTTTCTGCGCTGTCTTCAATGTCTCGCTGAACTTGGTTTTGATTCCTCGTTTTTCTTATCTTGGCGCGGCGGTCACCTCGTCCATGACGGAATTTTTGGTCGTGGCGCTCACGGGTTATCTTTGCTGGAGAAAGTTGAAATACGTTCCGTCTTTTCGAAAAAGCGCGTCAATCCTGGCTTCCGGCGCAGCTATGGCAATATTTCTGTACCTATTTTCCGCTTTCAACTTCTTTATTCTCGCTATTTCCAGCGGTTTGGTCTATTTTGCTCTGCTCTGGGTATTCCGGGTGGTAACCACCGGGGAGCTTCTGAGCCTTGTGAGCAAAAAGGGCGAAGAGGCCCGCGAGTACGAACCGGTAATCTAGAAATAACAATCGAAAATTAACGCTCTAAAGCTTTTTAATTTGTTAATCCGAAATGAAACTTACTATTCAGATCGTGAATTATAACAGCCGCGACTATTTACGGGAGTGTCTGGCCTCCCTCGATTCTTTTCTGGCAAAAAATCAGGATGTTACGGAGATTATTATCATAAACAATGACGCCGATCCAATCGGTTGTTTTTTAAGCGCTTTGCCGCGAGCGGAAAGTAGGCCTAAGATTATTGAAATAAACGAAAATGTCGGCTTTGGGAGGGCTCATAATAGAGGTTTAAAAGAAGCGCAAGGGGAATATATTTTATTCTTGAATCCGGATACGAAAATCGAGGCTGGATCTCTGGAGAAAATGCTAAATGTTTTTGAGGCGGATGAAAAAATTGGTATTGCGGGGCCAATTCTTGTTGATGGCGAGGGACGACTTCAAAATGAATGCTGGGGTTTCAAAAAAACTCCGCTCTCCACCATAAAATCAAAATTGTCCGGCAGCGCTACTCGGGCGGGAGAAGGCATCTTTGAAGTTGATTGGGTAAGTGGCGGAGCGATGATAATCAGGAAAAATACTTTTTCGGATCTCGGCGGATTCGACGAAAAATACTTTATGTATTTTGAGGATGTCGATCTCTGCTTTCAGGCAAAAAAGAAAGGTTGGAAAATAGCGGTTAATCCGGCGGCCAGAGTCCATCATCAGGGCGGCAAAAGTTTTTCAAGCCACCGGGACAAGAAAAGACATTATTATGCTTCCCAGAATTATTATCTCAAGAAAAATTTTGGCTTTTGGCGGGCGAAGCTGGTGAAAATGTTGCGGCTTCCCGTATATATTAGAAACGTATATTTTAATAAGTGATGATCGAACATTTATTTATTGGACTAATTCTTATTCTGCCCTTCCAATTCGCCCTTAATTTGGGCGATAATGCCGATTTGGTAGTGACTCGGATCCTGATCCCGATTATTTTTCTGTTGTGGCTGATGAAAAGTTTGGCGCGAAAGAAATTGTGGATTCCAAATATTGCTCAAATGTGGCTGATAGCTGCTTTTCTTTTCTTGTCTTCCCTCTCGCTATATCTCGGCCGGGATGCGAGCGCCGGTTTTCGCAAGTTGCTCTATTTTCTCACGATTTTTCCCGTTTTTTTCGTGGTGGCGGATATACAACGCGCGCAAAAATGGCGAGGAAAAGCGATTGCGGCAATTGTTGTCAGCGGAGCGCTCGCGGCAGTCATTGGGCTTTTACAATTTCTTCTTCCTTTTTTCATCGGGCTTGGCAAAGCGGTGAAAATTTGGGAAAATGCAGCGCCATATTTTTTGGGAAATTCGTTCGGGAAGGTCGTCGCTGCCAATTCGAGCTGGCTTGTGAATATCGGCGGCAAAACGCAGATGCGCGCCTTTGGGTTTTTTCCCGACCCGCATAACTTCGCTTTTTTCACGAGCCTCTGTTTGTTCACAGGACTGGGGTATCTTTTCTCCCGAAAAAAAACCGCGTCTAAAATATGGATTGGCTCCGCATCAGTTTTGATGATTTTGGCAATCGGCCTGTCTTTTTCGAGAGGCGCGTATCTCGGTCTCCTGGCGGGAATTCTTTTTTTCGCGCTGATATTTCTTAAGAGGTCGGGCGTCCTTGGAAAAGCGCTCGTGGCGGCCGGAGTAATTTTTGTTCTAATATTTATCTTTAATTCAAATATCATTTCGCAAAGGCTCGCCTCTTCTTTTAATCTAAAAGAGGGCTCGAATGCCGAGCGGTATAAAAACTGGGTTCAGGCGGCGGAAATAATTCGGGATCACTCTTTGGGCGGCGTGGGGCTTGGGAATTATGCCCGCATGATCGATCCGACAGCGGCAGATCGGTCTTCGATTTATGCGCATAATTTGTTTTTGGATATCGCAGCCGAGATGGGGATATTAAGTTCTATTGTTTTTTTATTTTTAATCCTTGTTTCTATTTGGAGAAATATCGAGAAAGGCAGTATGATAAATTTGGGCTTGGCGTCAGGGCTCGTCGCCTTTTTCGTCCATTCTATTTTTGATACGGCGCTCTACTCGCCACAGGTGCTGACGATATTATTGGTTATAATTGCATATAGTTTATATAATGCAGAATCAATACATTTGTCATCCCGCACTTGATGCGGGATCCAGGAATAATTTATTATCTATATACTCTGGATTCCCGCTTTCGCGGGAATGACACAAAATAAAATGTTAAGACTTCAAACTCGCCTAATCTTAATAATTCTCTTTTTTCTTCCGGCCTATTTGATCAAAATAAAATTCGGCTGGGTGTCTTTTAACGCGCTCGAATTATTGATTACGGTTCTTTTTTTTCTTTGGATCTTTGATAAAAATACAAAATATCCCCCTACGGGGGATCACCCGCAGGGTGACAAAATACAAAATATCCCCCTACGGGGGATCACCCGCAGGGTGACAAAACACAAGATACCCATTTTATTAATATTCACCGGCTTGTTTTTATCTGTCATTGCGAATAAAAACTATTATATTGGGTTGGGCGCAATCAAAGGCTGGTTTGTTCTGCCAATTATTTTTGGAGTTATTTTCTATGATGCTCTGAAAAAAGATGAGAGCCTATTGAAAAAATCTTTACTCGCTTTATTTTTTTCCGGAGCGGCGGTTTCAGCGATGGGCGCTGTTTGTAAGTTTTCCGGGCTTTTGACTTATGACGGGAGATTGCGGATTTTTTATGATTCGCCGAATCAGCTCGCTATGTTTTTAGCGGTTCCCTTTCTAATCGGAATATTAAAAGTAGAAAAGTTCGGCTTTGAGGAATTGCGAGCGTCAGCGAGCAAGAAAAAAGCCGAACTTTGGAAGGTCGGTGCGATAATTTTTGGCTTATTGCTTATATTATTAAATTTATATTTCACGAAATCTTATGGCGCATGGCTTGCGCTTGCAATAGTGCTGGGAGTCGTATTTTGGCTTAAATATAAGACTTTTAGGCCTCGAGTCGGCATCTTGATTTTGATATTTTTAGCGGCTATTATCATCGGCCAAATGAAAAGTGAGAAGCTTAATGACCTTGAAAATTTTAGCGGGCGCTCATCACTTGATTCAAGGATAATGATCTGGCGGTCAGCCGGACTGATGATCGAAAACAATCCCCTTTTCGGGATCGGGCCGGGAAATTTCCAGAATAAATATCTGGAGTACCAAAAATATTTCCCGCCGTATCTTGAGTGGGCGGTTCCCCAACCGCACAATTTGTTTTTGGCTTTCTGGCTGGAAGCGGGATTCATTGGGCTGGTCGGATTTGGTTTGTTGTTAGTTCAATTTTTTAAGGACAACAAAAAAGCCATTCAGCATGACAGAGAAATGGCCTTGATATGTTTGGGGATTATTATCTACTTTCTGGCCCATGGTCTGATTGACACGACGTACTGGAGAAATGATATGGCGGTGGTATTTTGGGCAATAATTTCGGTGAATTACTATCTGGTGTCCAAAAATAAAACATCAGTTCAAAACTAATTTATATAGTTTTCCATCCGCCTTGTTCACGAAGAACAGGCCTTTTTCATCCTTCGAGAGGAAAGGGAAAAGAGCGTCGTAGGCCCCCCCGATCTTTTCCGGATCAACGAGGCGATCCTTTTTTCCGGTCGCCGCTTCCACTTTCCAGAAAGTGTCGCTGGTTGAAATTTTGCCCGCTTGCCAGTCATCAGGAAGAACGGCTGTGTCGGGAATATTTCCGGGAAGGGCACAGAAAAGATATTTTGAATCATCGGACCAGGCGCACTTCGTCGCAAAAGTCGCAAAACCGAGAGATTGAAACTCTCCGCCTTGGGAATTCATAAGCGCCAGTTCCGTCTTGTGGCCTCCCTTTTGATCGGTGAAGCTTACCGCAACTTGGGTGCCATCGGGGGACCAGAGAAGGTCCACTCCGAATTTGTCTTTGAGGATCTCTTTTTTAGCTCTCCCGCCAAAAGCAATCGAATTAACTGAAGTGAAAACAAAGGCGTTGGGACTGGGCCAGAAGGAAATATCGGAAGAACCGGGAACGGGACTAATTTCCACGCCTTGGTAGTTAAATTCGGTCAGATCACTCCAGTTTTTCCCGTCCGGGTCGGCGGTGCTGACAGTTCGCCTTTTGGTTTTCGGGTCGTAATATTTATAGATAATCTTATCACCTAGATTTGACCAGGCGACCGAGTCGAGATTTTCCTTGAGGACGGAGACTTTTTTTCCGGAAATATCGAAATAAAGGAATTTGGATTTTCCGGGCACCGGTTCTGTCTTTATGATAGCCTTGTTTTTTGGCTTGTTCCAGATGATTTTTTTGAGATTTGTGAATTGTTCCGTGGAAAGAACTTTCTCCAGTTTTCCGTTTAGGTCAGTTTGGTTGAGCTGCCCATTGCTTTTGAGAAAATAATACAATGAATTTCCGTCGGCGGAAAGAGTAGCGCCAAAAACCGGCTCGTCGGAAATCGCGGAAACAGAAGAATTATTTACCTGCGCGTTTGAGGTATCGGTTTTGGCCGTTGTTTTGGCGGGGGTCACTCCTTCTTGAGCAGTTTTGGCGGTGGTCTTGTTGCTTGTCAAAGCGGCCGGCTTTTTGAAAGCGAAATTATACACAAAAATAGCTCCGACAACGAGCACTAAAAAAAGCGTGGAAATGGCGAAGATTTTTTTTGACATTAGTTATCGTGTTAGTTTCCCGGAAGCGATTTTCCGTTCGGACAAAAACTCAAACCATAATTTCGTCCGGAAGCTTTCTGGCTCACGTCAAACGGGACGTTGAGCGTCACCTTCAAGAGGCAGCCCTGCTCATCGCTGATGCCAAGCGCGTCGATAAAATCTTTTTCAGCTTCCGTTCTCGCGGTAGTTAAGTCGGAATTTTGGAGGGTTATGATAAACCCCTGGTCGGGCGGGTAGTAGGACATTTCGTAGTCATTGGTTTTCCCGAAGACAACAGAACCATCGAAAGCAATCTTCTGGACGGGATTTTTTTGAATGTTATTGATTGACACATCTCCTTTTTCAGTTTTAATCGTTATCTTTTCGGAATCGGGAGGAGCTTGTTCCGGCTGGATGGCAACAGGCGCTGGCTGGTTTTGCGGTTTTTCCTGATGTTTGGTTAGTATAAAGTAAGCCATCGCAGCGAGGCTGATAATAAGCAGAATTATAAGAAAATAAATTATTTTTTTCATATTTTTAGCTGACAAAAAAATTAGAATCCGCATCCGTTGGGCCCATTGTTCGTGCTCCAAGGTTTCCAATTGGATCCGTTATTCCCAACTGCGCAGGCAGCGCTGATGTTTGTGGCCGGATCTTGAGCGGCTTGGACGCATCGGTTATATAGAGCCTGATTTGTAACAGCACAACTTTTATTTTGCGCCGAAAAGGCACTTGGGCAATTCAAGCCGCCGACATTGTGAACAGTTAAATTTATCTGAAACAGCCCGACAGAAAAAGATTCTCCAGTTTGGCATCTATCCGTTCCGCTCAGGGCGCCGGAGCCTCCTCCGCTTTCTTTATTGCATATAGATGAAGCTTGGCGAGCGCTTGATCCCAGGCAAGTACTCTGGAGATTTGCTTCCGCGCAAGGACCGGAGGCAACAGGCTCGCATTTGCCGCTTCCGGTGCCCTGGTTTCCTCCAGTGGTGGCCGTGGAACTGGTGCCGCTTTGGCCCGTCAGGCCCCCTTGTAGAGTTGCTAGATTGAAAGAAACCAAATCCGGGTTGATGGTGCGGAGAAGGAGGAAGGCGACCAGGCCCAGAATTAAACCGGAAAAGGCCGAGGAAATGGTCGTTTTGGCGCTTTCTTCCTTGGCGATGTTTCCGGCGGCCATCAAATATTGATAGGCGCCAATCATCAGCATAAACATCGCCATAATTCCGATCGCGGCAAAACCGAAATTGACAATCTGCTTGAGATACGTCGGGAAGCTGGTCGTCTGTCCGAAGCCGGGAATTTTTTCCTGGTTGCGGTAGGCGCCATTAGCTGTTCCTCCTGCTCCCGATGTGTCTGATACTCCGCCAAATGTAGATGACACATTGGATTTAGTCACGCAGCAGGCCTCTGTTAGCCCACAATTTCCAGCAAAGCCTCTAAGTATATCCTCATTATCATTACAAGCTCCTCTGCATGTTCCCGGACATTTATTTGCGGATGCCTGACTAGAGCTAGGCACACAGCAAGCCTGATACCAGCTGCAATTATCGGCATATCCCCTTAAAATGCCTTCATCGGAATTACAAGCCCCTCTACATGTTCCCGGACAGTTGGCCGCATTTGCGAAATTAACAATACAAAAAAAAGAAAAGGATAGCAGTATTATGACAGAAAAAGTGTAATATTGTATCTTTGTATTTTTTTTCATTTCATATTTCCAATTATAATTCCATTTTCGAAGACAGGGCGTAAAATCCGGCGCTCAAGAAAAACATCACGAGGAGCGTCAGGGCGAGCCGCAGAATATACATAAAATAGTGCGGCAGATGCGTCCCGATAGCGGCCAGGATTTGTTTCGGATCCCCCATTGCTCCCTGGACTCCATTATCCGTGGCCGGCGCTTGGGCGGTCGTGTCTATGGTGATAGAAGTGTCTCCGTCGAGAGTGGCAGGGCTGATATTCCAGGCGGAGCTCAAGATGTTTTTCTCTTCAGCGCTCCAATATTTTGTTATCTTGGCTCCCAGCATATAAGATTGATTTTCCTGGGCATCCGTCGTGAATTTTATGGTCTGGTTGTTATTTTCCAGGGCTATGTTCGTCAGACCGGGAGCGCTTTCGGAAACGTTTTCAGTGCTCATACTGGCTCCGTTTATTTGCCAGTCAACCAGAGTATTCAGCGAATCATCGGCGATGAGATAATCCGGCACGAAGCTGACGTAGTAGGATAGCTCCTTATTCGTGAGAGCCTGATAGTTTGTGTCGCTTTCAATATCCTGAAAACTGTATTTTTTGTCGGGATCCTCGACCGTGTAGGTGGCCGGCCAGGAAGCGCTCGAGTCGGATGATTTAATGAAAAGAGCCGGTTTCACGACCGTAACGGCGCGGCTGCCGGTGACGGGTTGCAGCGCGTCCTTCGGAGTGGCGGTGACGGAAATTTGCTGAATAGCTTGTTCCTCTTTCGTGATCGGGAAAAAAACAGCGGTGCTGCTCCAGCCGTCAAAAAGCTTGGTTGAATCCGCCGGCGGGGAAACGGGATTACCGTCCAGGCTCCAGGAAAATTCGCTGTTACCGGCTTGGTAGCGGCTACCATCCACTTTGGCGGCCAGCATTTGATATTGCACGGCCGGACAAAGCGTTTTATAGAGTCCGTCATCGCAGACTGGGTTTCCCAGAATCGCTTTGCCGTCTTTTATGTCGACTTTATAGAGTTTTATCTTGATGCCGTTTTTATTAATCGCGATTATCACACTGGAGCGGCCCCGATTATTGGTAACGCTCGCGGCCGTTGAAACAGTCAAGGCGACTTTGAAATAGGCCACATCACCGGTGCCGCTCAAGGCGCTTTTTTTCGGCGTGAAATTGAAATTGGTCAGTCCCAAACCATTTGAAGCCGAGGTCATGTTGAAGTTGGCTTTTATGTCTTTTATTTCTTTCCAATCATCAGCCGAAGCGCTGCTGCCTTCGGAAATTTGCCAGGTATAGTAGAGATCATTCGGATTGTCAGTGGTGCTGTCAATAGACGAGGCGACAGAAACTTCGTCAGCATCCGAAATCGTTCCGTCCGTCTTGATATTGGCTTTATTCGCATCGCTTGGATCCGCCACAGGTTTGTCGGGGGAATAAGTCAGAGAAACTTTCAGCTTTTCGTCTCCGCCTTCGCCGGGAGCTTTAGTCGCCAGAAATCCATATCCGTAATCTCCCGAACCTTCGCATTGGTCTTTATCTATCAGGCCAACCTTGGTCGCGTCGCAGACATCCATATAGCCCCACATAATTTTATAGTAAGCGGATTTTTCTTCGGTGGGCATAAGAGATGTTCCTTCCGCGACGACTCCCACCCGGTCGCCCGGCTGATAATTCCAAGTAAAAGTTTCCTGTCCCAGTCCGATGGTATCGGCTCCATCAGGATAACCGTCGCCGTCGGTATCCGGGTCGGCCGGATCGGTTTTCCAATATTTTTCTTCGCCGGTCATGAATTTTCCGGAACCGCTGGTATAGCCGGGCGCATTGGGCCACTTATGCTTGCAA
>JAVHPA010000093.1:0-2328 GCA_036170345.1 Candidatus Moraniibacteriota bacterium | reverse complement strand
ACTCAACCAAGTCAGGTTGAATCGTCGGTTCCCCGCCGGTGATACAAACTCCTTCCAGTTTCCCTTTTCTCGTCTCTAGAAATTTAAAAAAATCTTCTTCCAAAACTTTTCCATACTCAATGCTCCATGCTCCATGAACGACAAGCTCGGGGTTGTGGCAAAACGGACAGCGAAAATTACAGCCCACGGTAAAAACCGTCGCGGCGATATGGCCGGGATAATCAATAAGGGTCAGTTTTTGCAAACCGCCGAGAATCATGAAGTTTCTAAGGTTCGACCTTAGCCGCTGCTAAGGTCGAACCTTAGCGAAAGTTTGAAAATTTAATCCACCACAAATTCCTTTCTGTCCCTGTATTCCGTCGCTTTTCCCGCGTTCCATTGTTCGACAGGACGGATGTAGCCGACGATGCGGGAATAGACCTCGCATTTCTGCTCCACGACGCACTTTGGGCAAAGTTCATGCTCGCCGACAAGATACCCGTGCGAAGGGCAGATGCTGAAAGTCGGCGATAAGGTAAAGTAAGGAAGAGAATATTTTTCGGAAATGGTCTTCACCAGTTTTTTCGTCGTTTCGATGTCCTGGATCCGTTCCCCCATAAATCCGTGGAGAACCGTTCCGCCGGTATATTTCGTCTGGAGCCGCTCCTGGAGATCCAGCGCTTCAAAAAAATCTTCGGTGTGGCCCACCGGCAGCTGGGTGGAGTTTGTGTAATAAGGTTCGGCCGATTTCGTTTCGCCGACTTGACCGTTCGCGAAAATCATATCAGGATATTTTTGGCGATCTTTTATGGCCAGCCGGTAGGAAGTTCCTTCGGCCGGAGTCGCCTCAAGGTTATATAAATTTTCCGTTTCTTCCTGATATTTTATAAGCCTATGGCGCATATGGACCAGAACCTCTTCGGCAAATTTTATCCCCTTTTCCGTGGCCGTGGTTTCACCCATGAAATTTTTGAGCGCTTCGTTCATCCCGATAATGCCAATCGTCGAGAAATGATTCGACCAATAATTTCCCCGGCGCTTATAGATTGCATCCAGATAAAATCGCGCGTAGGGGTAAAGCCCTTTTTTCATGAAACTGTCAATGATCTTTCTTTTTGTTTCCAGGCTCTCTTTGGCAAGATCCATTATTTTATCCAGCCGCGCGAAGAAATCTTTTTTCTCTGTCCGTCCTATGGCGGAGCCTGCCCGCCCATTGGCATGGTTTTTTGACAGATACCCGATCCGGGCCAGATTGATCGTCACTACTCCGATCGAACCGGTGAGAGGATTGGCTCCGAAAAGTCCGCCGCCCCGCTTGTGCAACTCGCGATTATCGATCCGCAGCCGGCAGCACATCGAACGCGCGTCGTCCGGATCCATATCCGAGTTGATAAAATTGGCAAAATAGGGAATGCCGTATTTCGCCGTCATTTCCCAGACCGGTTTCAGGTTTTCATCGTTCCAATCAAAATTTTTCGTGATGTTATAGGTCGGGATGGGAAAAGTAAAAACGCGGCCGGTGGCGTCCCCTTCGGCCATCACTTCGGCAAAGGCCCGGTTGATCATATTCATTTCTTCCTGAAATTCCCCGTATTTTTCCTTTTGCGGCGCTCCGCCGATAATCACTGACTCCTCCGCCATATTTTTCGGAGGAACAATATCCAAGGTTATATTAGTAAAAGGAGTTTGAAATCCGACCCGGGTGGGAACATTGATATTAAAAACAAATTCCTGCATACACTGTTTGACTTCCTTAAGAGAAAGTCCGTCGTATCTGACAAATGGAGCCAGAAGCGTATCAAAATTTGAAAAAGCCTCCGCGCCCGCCACCTCGCCCTGGAGAGTATAGAAAAAATTCACAATCTGACCGATAGCCGTTCGCAAGTGTTTTGGGGGTTTACAGGCAATTTTGCCGGGAACTCCCGTAAATCCGCGCCGCAGGAGATCCTGAAGATCCCAGCCGCAGCAATAAACGGCGATTTTATCAAGATCATGGATGTGAAAATCGCCCTCATCGTGCGCGTCGCGAATGGCTTTTGAATAAACGCGGTTCAGCCAATATTTCGAACTGACGATGGAAGAAATATAATTATTCAGCCCTTGAAGAGAATAAGCCATATTGGCATTTTCTTTCACCTGCCAGTCTATTTCCTGGATATATTTATCCACCAGGTCCACCGCTTCCTTGAGAGCCTCTTCCGATTCGCGGATCTTGCGGTGCTGTTCACGGTAGAGAATATAGGCTTTGGCCGTTTCCTCAAAATCAAGGATCATCAGCACTCGCTCCACAAGGTCCTGAATTTCCTCGATTTCGGGAACGTTCCCCTTTTGATAATTCTTGTTGAGAAG
>JAVHPA010000092.1:0-2348 GCA_036170345.1 Candidatus Moraniibacteriota bacterium | reverse complement strand
GATTATATCAAAAATATGATTACCGGCGCGGCTCAGATGGATGGCGCTATTTTAGTGGTGAGCGCCACTGACGGTCCGATGCCGCAGACAAGAGAGCACATCCTTCTCGCCCGCCAAGTAGGCGTCCCGGCCGTTGTTGTGTTCCTCAATAAGGTTGATATGGTTGACGATCCGGAACTTATAGATCTTGTTGAAGCGGAAGTGAGAGAGCTGCTCACAAAGTACGAATTTGACGGAGACAATGTGTCCATTATTCGCGGTTCGGCTCTCAAAGCTCTTGAGACGAAAAGCAAAGACGACGAAGCGGCGAAACCCATTATGGATCTTATCGCGGCGCTGGACGAAAAAATTCCGGAACCGGTTCGCGACGTTGACAAACCTTTTCTTATGCCGATTGAAGATATTTTTTCTATTGAAGGCCGGGGAACAGTGGTAACGGGAAGAATTGAAAGGGGAACGGTGAATATCAATGAAGAAGTGGAGATTGTCGGAATTCGTCCCACATCCAAGACTATTGTTACCGGGATTGAAATGTTCAACAAAACTCTTGACAGAGGCCAGGCGGGGGATAACGCCGGGGTTCTTCTTCGAGGAATCAAAAAAGAAGATGTGGAGAGAGGACAAGTTTTGGCGAAGCCCGGATCGATCAATCCGCACACTGAATTCGAGGGAGAAATTTATATTTTGACCAAAGAAGAGGGCGGACGCCATACTCCGTTTTTTAAGGGATATAAGCCCCAATTCTATATCCGGACCACGGATGTGACGGGAGACGTAATGCTTCCCGAAGGAACGGAAATGGTTATGCCGGGAGACACGGTTAATCTGACGGTCAAATTGATGGCTCCGGTGGCGCTGGAAGAAGGAATGCGCTTCGCGATTCGCGAAGGAGGCAAAACTGTCGGAGCGGGAGTAGCGACGAAGATTATCAAGTAATCCCGTCAAATAAGTCATTATCGTTAAATAGTTTTTTAATATACCAAAAGCCAGATGTCAATCAAGAAGCCGGCTGAAGAAGAAGCCAAGCCACGGATCAGGATAAAAATTAAGGCTTACGATCACAAGGTGATAGATCGTAGCGCGCGCCAGATAGTGGAAACAGCGGAGCGGACGGGAGCGGAAATCGCCGGACCGGTGCCTTTGCCGACCCAAATTCGCAAATACACAGTGAACAAGTCTACCTTTGTCAACAAAGACAGCCGTGATCAATACGAGATGAGAATTCACAAGAGATTGATTGATATTTTTAGTCCCAGCGCGAAAACTATTGACAATTTGACTAATCTGGATCTGCCGGCGGGAGTGGATATTGAGATTAAGATGTAGAGTATAATCTAGTTAAAGTCCCTTTATTTTGGGATACTGAGCTAGCAATAAAATCCTTTTGGGTTTTGGCTGGTTTATAACCAGTTTTTTGTTTAGTTTGTGAAAAGTGGTTCGCTAAGGTTCAACCTTAGCAGCTGCTAAGGTTGAACCTTAGCGAATATTATGAAATTTATTTTGGGAAAAAAATTAGGAATGAGCACTATATATGATGAAAAGCAGGGAGCGCTGAACGTGACCCTTGTTGACTGTGCGCCGAATGTGATCACGCAAATCAGAACCAAGGATAAAGATAATTATGAAGCGATTCAAATTGGAATACAGCATGAGATGAAAGAGAAAAAATTCATAAAGAAAAAGGAATTTAAGAGCGATTCGAAAGACTTAAAAGTTGGGGATGCGCTTGATATAAATCAGTTTGAAGTGGGTGATAGAGTCAAAGTTTCCGGAATTTCAAAAGCCAAAGGATTTCAAGGCGTGGTGAAAAGGCACGGCTTCAAAGGATCGCCGAAATCTCACGGTCATAAGCATGACCTCCGGGCGCCTGGTTCTATCGGAGCCACTTTTCCGGAGCATGTCATCAAGGGAAAAAGAATGGCCGGAAGGATGGGCGGAGAAAGAGCAACATCGCTCAATTTGAAAATAGCAGCGATTGACAAGGAAAATAATATTTTATTTTTGAAGGGCGCGGTGCCGGGAGTGAAAGGAAGAATAGTTGAAATAATGTCTAATTGACCTAATTTCTAATTGATCTAAATAAATCCCAAATCACAAATTTAGAAATTAGTTATTTGGTTATTGGGATTTGTTTAGAAATTAGATTAATTAGAAATTAGAAATTTAAGATGATAAAGTTTCCCGTATACAATCTAAAAGGAGAAAAAATCAAGGAAGTCAATCTTCCAGAAGATGTTTTTGGATTGAAGCCAAACGATGCTCTTTTGCATCAGATATATGTATCCCAATACGCGAACCAAAGGCAGGTTTTGGCGCATACCAAAGACAGGTCGGAAAGGGCCTGATCG
>JAVHPA010000091.1:0-2358 GCA_036170345.1 Candidatus Moraniibacteriota bacterium | reverse complement strand
GGGCATGGACTTCTTTGTTGTTGGCATCGCCGCGAACCTCGATCAACTTGATGATATGATATCCGTAATCCGATTCGACAATTTGCGGATACACTTCTCCGGACTGAAGATTGCTATCAAATAATACTTTGTCGAATTCGGGAACAAAAGTTCCTTTTTTCACGAATCCCAGATCCCCGCCCTGATCTTTTGATCCCGGATCCTCGGAGTTTTGTTTGGCCAGATCCGAAAAATCCGCTCCGTTTTGAATCTGCTTGAGCAAATCTTCCGCTTTCTTTTTTTGCTGTTCGTTATAAGCTTTGTCTTCGGGTGAAAGTTCCGGCGTTTGCTCCGGAGCCGGCTGGTCGGCCAGTTTTTTGAACTCCAGAAAAGGCGTTTCTTTAATCATTGATTTGGCCGCCTCGATGTCTTTCACGCCCGCCAATTCCACGATGAGCCGTTGCTCTCCGCCTGATTTTGAGGTTTCGATTAAAGGCTCAGCCACTCCGAAAGCGTTCACCCGCCGTTCGATCACGTCCTGAAGTCCGTTCAGAGCGTCTTGGACTTTTGCTGATTCCACTCCGCTCGTGTCGACTTTGTATATCAAATGGATCCCGCCCTGAAGATCAAGCCCGAGATTGATCTTGAACTTCGAATGAAAATTCCCAAGCCACACCGGCTTCGAAATTTTTCCCGGGTAGGCAACAAGAGCCGCTGCGGCAAACAGCAACAGGACTAATAAAAATTTTATCCAAATTTTTCTTTGGACGGACATATCGATAAAGCTCTAAATTTCTAAATCTATTTTAGCACAGAAAACAGAAAAAAACAATTTTTTTCAAAGCTTAGCTTTAGAAAAAATAAAGCTCAACCTTGCTTCATTTTCAATATCGCCAAAATTACGGAACACGCAAGCGGGCTTACGTTCATATAAACAATATAATAATCGGGTTTCAGCAGGCCATACAGAATCAAGCATACTGACTGCAAAAACAAGATCAACAAGAAATATCCGGACAGGTCCTTTGTTTCTTTCGTTATCCAGCTTTTATAAACTTGTGGAATCAGCCGGATAGTATTTAAAACCCCCGCCGTGATTCCAAGAAATTCAATCATTTTTTCTTTGATAAAAATAGATTTGCTTTCTTGAGCACTTTTTTTGTGCTATTGAAAGTTATAAGTTCATAGGCCCTTTTATACTCCAGCCATTTGTAATGCGTATGTTCCCGGGATAGTTTAACTTTTTTCGTTTTAGTTTCGATTAGGAAATATGTAACGATTTTAAAGATATTTAGGCCTTTTTTGGTTTTCTTTCTGTTCTTTTTTTCTTCCCCTTTCGCCCGGTAAAAAAAATTTATCCACGTTGAAAACCCCGGAATGAATTTCATCCTTTTTATCCCCGTTTCTTCCCCGATCTCTCTTTGGATAGTTTCTTCGTAGGTTTCTTTTTTTTCAATTTTTCCCTTAGGAAGATCCCAACTATCTCCAATCGCCTTGAGTCCATTTGATTTTTTTATGACTGGCGCTCTTTTGAGAAGCAAATACAAAATTTTCTTCCCCTCGCGGCGGAAAACCACCGCGCCGATTGATTTTTCAAAAGCCATAATAGAAAAACTTTTCCAAAGCTAAGCTTTGAGGAATTGCGAGTGAAAGCTCGCAAGGAAAAAGCTTAGCTTTAGGAAAAATGATAAAATTTATCAAAAATAATAGTTAAAGAGTGGAAATTTTTGCAGAAAATTTACGCTCTTTAACGAATCTATAATTCAAACATCTCGTCCGCGATTTCATAGTGGCTCCCGATGTCCCGACGAAGATCGAGACGGTTGCCAGATGGATTTTCACGCGGAACGACCCGGACTTTCCCTTCGTCGAACGCGCGCAGTAGTTTCTCGCGAAGCAAGTTCACGGACTCGCTTCTTTTCTGGCCGGGCTTCACCGAAGCGTTGGCCGTGATATAGCAAACTCTTGATCCGTCGGAGAAAAATTTCCCTTCTCGAAAGTCCATTGCCGAGGGAACAAACACGATTCCCTTTTTCTTGAGATAGGCGAGATCCATTTCCATTATTTCGTTTCGGGTACACGACCAGGGATAGCCTTTCTGGCCTTTTGGTCCGCCCGGGCCGGTGACTAGCGCCATCGTCATCGCGATTTGATCTTCCCGTATTTCGGGCTGGATTTTATCCAGATTGCCCCGAAACATGGCCTGGAAGAGCGCGCCCAAATTTCTCGTTCTCCTCGCCACGACCGGGAATTCCGGCTCCCCGGGACGAATATTCACTTCGCAAACCCGAATCGCCGTCGGTTTTTTATTTTCATCGAGCGATACAAAACAACCGGGATAAAGGATGCAAGGACGAAGATATCCCGCGTTTTTCATCG
>JAVHPA010000090.1:0-2362 GCA_036170345.1 Candidatus Moraniibacteriota bacterium | reverse complement strand
TGAGCGGGATACGGGAATCGAACCCGTGTCTCAACCTTGGGAAGGTCGTATTCTACCATTGAACTAATCCCGCCTTCTTATTTACTTTCACTAAAACATTATAGCAATTCGCCGCAATCTGGCAATAGAAAATCGCTTATGCTATAATAAAATCAATGCAGGAGATCATCGCAAAAATTGACGAACTCCGCCAAAGAATCGCCTCCGTAAGCGACTGCCTTTGACTTGCCCAAAAAGAAAAAGAGGATAGACGAACTGGAAAAAATATCCAATAGCGAAAATTTCTGGGGCGATCAGGAAAAAGCGCAAAAAGTTATGCAGGAACTCGAGGGATTGCGAGGCGAAATGAAAAATTTGAGTGAATATGAGACAGAAATCGACAACTTGAGTGAAATAACTAGCTTGGCAGCGGATGATGAAAAAATCAAGCGGGAGATTGAAAAACAAATCGAAAATATTCAGAAAAATATTGAGAATATCGAATTTGAAACCCTTTTTCAGGGCGAATACGACCAAAGCAACGCCATATTGTCGATCCACAGCGGAACAGGGGGAACGGACGCGCAAGATTGGACTGAAATGCTTCTCAAGATGTATCTCCGCTTTGCCGAGAGAAAAAAATGGAAAGCTAAACTGATTTCCGAATCGCACGGGCAAGAAGCAGGAATCAAAAGCGCGACGGTTGAAGTGATCGGGAAACTAGCCTACGGATATCTCCGAGCGGAAGCGGGCGTGCATCGTTTGGTGCGCCTTTCTCCCTTCAATGCCAAAAATTTGAGGCAAACATCTTTCGCCCTGGTTGAAGTTTTGCCGAAAATTGATAAAATAAAAGAAGTCGAGATAGACCCTGGTGATTTGAGGATTGACACCTTCCGATCGGGTGGCGCCGGCGGCCAATCCGTGAACAAGACGGACAGCGCCGTGCGCATCACGCATATCCCATCGGGACTTGTAGCGGCATCCCAAAACGAACGCAGCCAGCTCCAAAACAAGGAGCAATCAATGAAAATCCTGAAAGCCAAGCTGCATCAACGATATTTGGAAAACAAAGAAAAAGAAAAGGAAGAAATAAAAGGCGAGCACACCGAAGTGCAATGGGGAAGCCAAATCAGATCCTACGTCCTTCATCCCTATAAGCTCGTCAAGGATCACCGGACAAAATTTGAATCCAAAAATCCTGATGAGGTATTGGACGGAAAACTGGATGATTTTATCGGAGCCTACCTAAAAAAATCAACAAAATAAAAGTGTTACACGATCTATGATTGAATTTATAAATGTCAAAAAATCCTACGGGAGCGGAAATTTGGTGGCAACGGCCTTGGAGGATATAAATTTCAGAATCGAAAAAGAGGAATTTGTTTCTTTTGTCGGCCACAGCGGAGCCGGAAAATCAACGATCTTGAAGCTCATCTACGCGGAAGAAAAGCCGACTTCCGGAGAGATCCTTTTCAACGGAGAAGATATTTCAAAAATCAGCTCAAAACAGCTTCCTTACCATCGCCGCCGGATCGGCACGGTCTTCCAGGATTATAAACTTCTGCCCAAAAAAACTGTCTATGAAAACGTGGCCTTCGCGCTGGAAGTTTCCGGATATCCGAGCCGTGAAATCCGCCAAAGCGTTCCACAAATTCTCGATATCGTGGGACTTTCCAATAAAATGGCAAGCTATCCGCATGAAATATCGGGCGGGGAACAGCAGCGGGCGGCTATCGCGAGGGCCTTGGTTCACCGACCGGCTCTCATTATCGCTGATGAGCCCACCGGAAATTTGGATCCGATCAGCGCCTGGGGAATCATTCAATTGCTTCTCAAGATCAACAAACTCGGAACAACCGTGGTTCTGGCGACCCACGACAAGGATATTGTCAATAACGTCAAAAGACGGGTTATCACTCTCGATCAGGGACGCATCATTCGCGACCATAGCAAGGGCAGGTACGCCATCTAAAATTTAAAATTTTCTATTATGTTTTTGACCATCTCAAGGACACTAAAAGCCGGATTTCAAAATTTCTATCGAAATGGGTCTTTGAGCGTGGCGGCGGTGAGTATTTTGACGCTTTCTCTGCTCATCATCAGCATCATTATTGTCCTTTCTATCACTGCTAATTTGGGACTGAAATATATTCAGGATAAAATTGACATCCGCGTTTATTTCAAAAGCGACACGGATCTATCAAGAATGATGGATTTCCGCTCCGAAATTTTGAAATACAGGGAGGTGAAATCCGCCGATATAGTTTCCAAAGACCAGGCTTTGTCGGAATTCAAAGCCAACAATACCAACAAGCCGGAAATTTTGAAAGCCATCGAGGCCGTCCAGGACAATCCTCTGCTGGCTTCCATAAATATCAAGGCC
>JAVHPA010000089.1:0-2434 GCA_036170345.1 Candidatus Moraniibacteriota bacterium | reverse complement strand
TTTTCCATATTGATAGGTTGAAGAATTATTTATTCAGTTCAAAAATATTGTCCCCGGCGGAAAGTCCCGACACCGCTTCCGCCATATTGCCGGCTCCGTATATGCCGGTTTGGATCTCTTTCTTTTCCCTTAAACCGTTTTTCGATATATACACGAATTTTTTTCCTCCCTCCTCGAAGATGGCATCCCGAGGAACAAGCAGGGCATCGTTTTTCTTCTCTGCCGCAACAGACACACTGGCACCAACCCCCGAACGCAGATCAGAAACATTTTCTCGAAAATTGAGCGTTACCTTATAGTTAGGAATATTGTTGATCAGCTCTTCTGTCGGGTCTATCGAATTTATTTCAGCATCAAAAACGCGTCCCGATCCGTCACCCAAAGTGATTCGGGCCAAGTCGCCGCTGTGGATATTCCGAACATCAATTTCAGAAGCATAAGCTTCGACTTTGAACGAATCCCGGCTGGAAAGAGTGATGATCGCAACATTGGACTGCGCCACTTCCCCCTCCTCGACATCTTGCTTCGAAACAACTCCGTCGAAGGGGGCAGTGATAATGGTTTTTTCAATTTGAGCCTTGGCACTTTCAACATTGGAAAAGGCGGCCGCGACTTTTGCTTCCTGGGAAGCCACTTGCGCTTCGCTGGCCTCGATCTGTCTCTTTTGCGCTTTCTTGTCCGCCGAATTGGCCGTCGCAGTTTTTTTCAACGAATCAAGCTTGGCTTTTTCCTTTTTATAAAGTTCCTGATATTGGTCCACATCAGCCTGGGAGCTTCTGGCCAGAGCAACGGATTGGTTATACTGCGCCTTGAGATCGGCCGCGTTCGCGTAAGCCAGAATCGTTCCGGATCTCACAAAATCGCCAACCTTCTGGGTTAGTTTCATGATCTTTCCACCATTTTCGAAACCCAATTCGGCATCGCTTTGAGGCGCGATCTTTCCGTCCAGATCAAGCACTTGCTCGATAGCCCCCTTCTTGATTTCTACTGTTGAATAATTGGGACGCTTGGACATGTCGTTATAAAGAAAGCTGGCCACGATCCCCCCGATCACCAAGATGGCGACGAGACTCGCGCTAAAAATATTTTTGTTCATTCCGATTATGCGTTAATCATTAGTCATTAGTCTTTGAAATTTTTTCCAATATCCTGATCAAGCTCTCCTTTTCGCTTTTGTTGAGCGAAGAAAGTACTTTCTTCATCCGGTCGGCGATCATTGCCATCCCTTGCCGGAATTTTTTTTCTCCCAAACTCGTGATATTCATCCGCACAATTCTTCTGTCGTTGCCGTTATGGATCCTTTCCACCAATTTAGCTTCGACCAGATGGTTGATAAGGGAGGTGGCTGAAGGAGGAGCGATGGACAGATATTCCGCGATGTCCTTCATCAGCGGCCTATTTTCCTTGATATAGCGCAGCGTCTCGAGTTTCATTCCCGAAATATTCCCCCGCCGTTCATTTTGATATTTTTCCTTGATCATCCGGCTGACTGAAAAAATGAGTGAAATCGCCCGGTTGGTTGTTTCTTCCCGGCTTTTTGCCATATTATTAGATATTATAATATTTAGCTTTTCTAAGTATATGGCCATTTTTAAATCTTGTCAAGAGCCGTTTCCCAGTGCAAAAAAAACAAGCCCGAAGAGGCGTTTTTTCCTTGGTTTGGCGATTCCTAAGGTTCAACTTTAGGAACGACTACTAGTCCCACCCGAATTCACTATAAATAATATTTTTGTTTATACATTCCAATGCAAATTTTATGTAGGGAATTATATTATCAGGCAAGCTATCTAATGAAAACCAATTCAAGTCATCGCACCTATCTGGTTCCATATTTTGCGGTTCTCCCTTCCGCTTTGAAACTTTAAGAAAAATATCAATTCTCTCCCTAATCTCAACAGGATTTAACTTTTCATTGCGGTGCATTGCATGAACGACTTCCAAATCATCCATTGATAAATCAAGACCAGCCTCTTCTTTCGCTTCACGCATCATACACTGTCTGAAAGTTTCATTTCCTTCGAGATGGCCCGAAACTAATCCATATTTTCCGTCCTGGAAGCCGGTACTAAATCTTCTCAGCATCAAGATCTTACCACCTCTCATGAGAACGAGATACGATGCCGGAACAATTTTAAATCTTTCTTCAGCCATAAATTATTTAAGTATACTTTATTTCCCCCGCCGGAATTCTATTCACCCCAACATCCAATGTTGGGTCGAGTTACTCCTATTCCTTAAGTTAAACTTTAGGAATGGTTAAAATACCCAGCTGTTTTGAGTTGCTCAAGACATTGATTTTGATATGGTCGAATTTGATGGCCCCGTACGATTCAACAAAGGGAATAATGCTGTTTATTTCGACGTTGAAGTTTTGAAGCTTGTCGTCAAAGCCGGAAGCCGGATAAATTATCGTATAATTTTTGCCTTCGTACTG
>JAVHPA010000088.1:0-2447 GCA_036170345.1 Candidatus Moraniibacteriota bacterium | reverse complement strand
ATTTGATTTCGAACCGAAAGATCATATGCAGCTGGCCAAAGATCTGGATATTCTGGATATGGAGAGAGGAACAAAAGTAGCCGGCTATCGTGGATATTATTTAAAAAACGAAGGAGCACTTCTTGTTATGGCGCTTATGATGTATGCGTTAAACAAAATGGTTGAGAAGGGTTTTAAGCCTATGATTCCACCAACGCTCGTAAAGGGTTTTGCCTTATTCGGCAGCGGTTATTTTCAGGGGCTTGAATACAATGGCGAAGTGGATGAGATATACCAGGTTGCCACTTCTGACAAAGAAGCCGATGGTACGACCAGTAAAGAAAAGAAATTTCTTGTCGGGACAGCCGAGCCTTCTCTTCTTGCCTACTATTCCGGCGAAACCCTGAAAGAAGAAGATTTACCGATGAAAGTTTGCGGATTTAGTCAATGTTATAGAAGTGAAGTCGGAAGCTATGGGAAGGATACAAAAGGATTTTATCGCGTGCATGAATTTATGAAAGTGGAGCAGGTGGTTATTTGCAAGGCAGATATCGAGGAATCGGTAAAATTACAGGATGAAATGGTTGTCATATCGAAAGAAATTCATCAGGAGCTTGGTTTGCCATACCACCTCCTTCAAATGAATACTGGGGATATGAGTCCGGGAAAGTATCGCTTCTTTGATATTGAAGCATGGCTGCCGGGAACAAAAAGATGGGCGGAAACGGGATCGGCAAGTAATTTTTTGGACTGGCAGTCGCGTCGGCTCAATGTGAAATATGTAGACAAAGAAGGAAAGAAAAGATATGTCTATATGCTCAATAACACCGCTCTTCCCAGCGTGCGGCCGTTTGTCGCCATTATCGAAAACTACCAGCAAGCCGACGGGTCGGTGGTGATTCCGGAAGTTCTGCGAAAATATATGCCGGGTAAGATGGAAGTTATCAAGAAGAATGGATAAGGGAATCAATCTATCACCAATCAAAGAAATGGAACTCCGGGCGTCTCGCATTCCCGGAGTTGTTTCGCTTGCCCAAGGTGTGCCGTCTTTTGATACGCCCGATCCCATCAAGCGGCGGGCAATCGAGGCGATCGAGCAGGGGAAAGTGGCAAAATATTCGCTGGTGCCGGGAATTTTAGAACTTCGTGAAGTGATCGCGCAAAAACTTGAAGAGGAAAATAAATTTTTTGACTTCGAAGAAGAAATTATTGTGACGGCCGGATCGATCGAAGCCATCACGGCGACGATGCTGGCGATTCTTGATCCGGGAGACGAGGTCTTGATCCCCGATCCAACATATACATCCTACCAGCCGGCGATCAAGGTGGCGGGCGGAGTTCCGGTTTTCGTTCCGCTGGACGAAGAAAAGCACTGGGCGTTTGATATCGCCGAACTTGAAAAAAGGATCACTCCGAAAACAAAAGCTCTCCTTTTTTGCAATCCGAACAATCCGACCGGGACGATTTTCACGCGCAATCAGCTTCACGCCGTGGCGCAGCTCGCAATCAAGCACGATTTTTATATTTTGAGCGACGAGGTATACAAAGATTTTATTTTTGATGCAGAAGAAAAATTATATTCTTTGGCCGAACTGCGCGGAATTAGAGATAGATTAATCTATATTTTTTCCTTTTCCAAAGCCTATGCGATGACCGGCTGGCGGATCGCCTATCTCGCGACGCATCAGGAACTCGCCAAAAAAATTCTGGCCGTCCATGACGCGCTGGTTACTTGCGCGCCGGTAGTTTCACAATACGCGGCTCTCGCGGCGCTTGAAATGGCGGAGGAGGAGCTTCAAAAATATCACGCGATTTACAAAAAAAGACGGGATTTGATTTGCCGGCGGCTCGATAATTTGAAAAATATATTTGAATATCAAAAACCCGACAGCGCCTATTTTGTGTTTCCGCGGATTAAAGAAGATATAATGTCTGGCTATGCCAGATCTCGCGAAGCGAGACAAAAAATAGCCCCGGATGGCGGATCGTGGCAGTTTGCGATAGAATTACTGGAGAAAGCCAAAGTGGCGACGGTTCCGGGTACGGCTTTTGGTCCCAGCGGGGAAAATCATATCCGAATGTGCTTTGGGAGGAGCGAAGAGGACATAAATGCTGCATTTAATAGATTGGAGAAGTTTTTTAGTTAAATTGTAAATTTAAATTAAAAACTTCTAACATCTAGATGTCATCCCCGCGAAAGCGGGGATCCAGAAAATGTAATTTTATGCATAGAAACTGGATCCCGCATCAAGTGCGGGATGACAAATAAAAAAGTTTTATTTTAAATACTATCATGAAACCAATTTTTAAATCATTTATCCAATATTATCTAAAACTCCTCACTAAATTCGTTCTCTGGCGGCACAAGCCGTTTATTATCGCTATCGCCGGGAGCACCGGAAAGACGACGGTCAAAGAATATATTTTGAAGTTTCTGCGGGAAAAATACGGTGAAGAGGAAGTGCGGG
>JAVHPA010000087.1:0-11524 GCA_036170345.1 Candidatus Moraniibacteriota bacterium | reverse complement strand
ATGATGAAGAGAGAGGAAAACATTGCCCATCGGATCATTCTGGAGCCGATAATTTCAGAAAAATCAACAACGCTCGGCGTGGAAAATAAATATGTTTTTAAGGTCAGCCAGAATTCGGGTAAATTTCAGATCAAAGAGGCCATCGAGGGCTATTACGGTGTCAAGGTGGTCGGAGTGAATACGATCAAGATTCCTCCCAAAAAAAGGATTCACGGCCGTTTTGTGGGATACAAAAAAGGATATAAGAAAGCCATTGTGAAGTTGCGGCAAGGCGATACGATCGGAGTGGCGGAAGGAGTTTAATAAAATATCTAATTGATCTAATTTCTAATTGCTCTAAAAAAATCCCAAATCCCAATAACTAAAAATAGATTCAGTAGCAATAAAAAAAGATTATCATGCCTATAAAGATTTATAAGAAAACTTCTCCCGGACGCAGGCAAATGTCAGTGAACAGGCTGGAAGAAAAATTCCTGAAACCGGAAAAGAGTTTGACGTATTTCATCAAGAGAGACGTGGGACGATCAGGCGGGAAAATTTCCGTCCGTCATAAAGGCGGAGGACATAAGCGAAGATACCGTGAAATTGATTTCAAGATGGACAAGATGGACGTGCCGGCCGTTGTGGAAAGAATCGAGAGAGACCCAAATCGAAGCGCCCGCATCGCGCTTCTCAAGTATCAAGACGGGGAAAAGAGATATATAATCGCGGTTGAAGGTCTCGTGGCCGGCAAGAAGATCGTCACCAGCGAAAAGCCTGATATCAAAAGAGGGAACCGGGGCTTAGTCAAAAATATTCCGGTCGGAACACAGATTTCGTTGGTTGAAATGTTTCCCGGGAAGGGAGCGCAACTCGCGAGAAGCGCTGGATCTTCAGTAACGATAATGTCCGTGGAACAGGACAAGGTTCAACTGAAATTGTCTTCAGGCGAAATCAGGATCGCCAGCGGAAATTGCTTTGCCACCATCGGTCAAGTCAGTAATTATCTCCATAATACAGTAATGCTCGGGAAAGCTGGCCGGTCCCGCTGGCTCGGTATCCGTCCGGGAGTCCGGGGAACAGTGATGAATCCAGTTGATCATCCGCATGGAGGCGGCGAGGGAAAACAGGGAATCGGCCTCAAGCATCCAAAAACTCCCTGGGGAAAACCGGCGCTCGGCAAGAAAACAAGGAAGAAATTCAAGTATAGCGATAAATCCATCCTTAAGAGAATAAATTAATTTTTGAAAGTCAGATATGTCACGAAGCTTAAAAAAAGGTCCTTACGTGGACGAAAAAATATTGAAGAAAATTCAGGATAAGCGGCCAGGCGACAAGTCGGTGATCAAGACTTGGTCGAGAAGTTGCACAATCACTCCGGAAATGATAGGATTCACTTTCGGCGTTCATAACGGAAAAGATTTTGTTTCTGTTTTTGTCACGGAAGAAATGATCGGCCATAAGCTGGGGGAATTTTCACCGACTCGCAAATTTATCCGGCATGGAGGACGAATGCAGAAAGAGCAAGAAGCCGCCGCAGCCCAAAAATCGTCTGAAGCGGAGAAAGCTTCAACATCGGAAGGCGGGAAGAAATAAATCGCAGCAAATATATGCAAGTTTCAGCCAAACTCAATAATTTCAGAAAATCACCCCGAAAGGTTCGTCTTGTGGCGGGTTTGCTCAAGGGACTTTCGGCGCAGGATGCTAAAAATCAGCTGAAGTTTATTGTAAAGGGTTCGACTCCGAATTTTGAAAAATTGCTCAAAAGCGCCATCTCCAACGCCGAGAATAATTTCGGTCTGGACAAGGATAATTTATTCGTGAAGGACGTTGTCGTAAACGAAGGAGCGAAACTCAAAAGATGGCTGCCAAGAGCGTACGGAAGAGCGAGTCTCATCTTGAAGAGAACCAGCAATATTGAAATCATTTTAGAAGAAAAAGTTGAAGGAAAAGGCAGGAAGAAAATCGAGAAAAAACAGGAAATTAAGGATGTGAAAGAAAAGCCGGAAATCGCCAAGAAAGAAAAGGAAAAAACTGAAGAGATTAAGGAAGAAAAGAAACCTGCCCGCTTCGAGTCGCGAAGCGAGTCGGGCGGGGAAATAGTGAAAGAGAGAGAGGAAAAAGAATTTATCGACGACAAGAAAAAGACCGAAAAATCGAAAGCCGTGCCTGCCGGCAGGCAGGGATTTCTGAAGAGAGTATTTAGAAGAAAATCATTTTAAATTATGGGACATAAAGTCAATCCACTGGGGCTTCGGATTGGAATTACCAGCAACTGGAAGTCCAGGTGGTACAGTAAAAAAGAATACGCCAAGCAGTTGAGAGAAGACATAGGAATTCGCCGGTCGGTCGAGGAGCGTCTTCGCAATGCGGCTGTCGGAGGAGTGGATATTGAACGATCCGCCGGCCTGGTTCGGGTTATCGTGAAAACTGCCCGTCCCGGAATCATTATCGGAAGAGGCGGAACCGGAGTTGAAGATCTGAAGAAATTTATTAAGGATAATTTTTTCAAAAATAAGAAAGTCGAACTCAAGGTTGAAGTTGAGGAAATAAAGAATAGTGAAGAGAACGCCCAAGTAGTGGCCCGAAACATCGCCGAGCAACTTGAAAAAAGAATTCCTTTCAGAAGAATTTTAAAAGGAATAGCGGACCAAGCTATAGAAGCTCGCCGAATAAAAGGGATTAAGATTGAAATATCAGGACGGCTCGGCGGAGCGGATATGTCGCGGAGAGAATGGCTTTCCCGAGGGACGCTGCCTCTCCATACCTTGAGAGCGGATATTGATTTTGCAAAAGACGTAGCAAGAACGACCTTTGGCGTAATCGGCGTCAAAGTTTGGATATATAGGGGAGAGAAATTTGAGTAGTCTCTACGAACTACAAATTTTGTACGAATATACGAATTCGTGCAAAAGAGTAATGCGTAGGTTGTTGGCAAATTCAAAGAAAATAGAATTCGTATATTCGTAATTTATTCGTAGTTCGTAGAGAAATTCATGTTGATGCCCAAGAAAGTAAAATACAGAAAGCACCAGCGAGGCGGAAAGCTGCCGGCAAAATCGAAGCGTGGATCGGAATTGAGCTTCGGCAGTATTGGTTTGAAATCGCTGGAAGCGGGGCTTATTTCAGCCAGGCAAATTGAAGCGGCACGGCGCGCAATGACAAGATATGTCCAGCGGGGCGGAAAAATATGGATTAGAATTTTTCCTGACAAACCCATGACCAAAAAAGGCGATGAGACACCGATGGGAAAAGGAAAAGGAAGCGTGGATCATTTTGTGGCCGTAGTCAGCCCGGGAAGAATACTCTTCGAAATGGACGGCGTGGCGGCAAGCGTCGCGCGGCAGGCTCTTAGGCTGGCCTCGGATAAGTTAAGCGTAAAAACAAGGATAGAAGAACGAAAATAATTTATGAAGATCAAGGAAATCAGAGAAAAAAATGAGAACGAGCTGAAAAACAATCTTATTGAGCTTAGGAATAAAATAACTAAGATGAGATTTGACATATCCGGAAAGCAGCTAAAAAATCATCGGGAGATCAGGGTTGTCAAGAAGGAAATAGCCCAAATAATGACAGTTTTTTTGGAAGGAAAAGCCGGGAATAATAAAATAAGCTAAAAAGAATGGCGAAAAAAACCGAAAAACCGAAAAGTATAACCGAAGGCACGGTTGTCAGCGACAAGATGGACAAGACCGTAGTGGTGGCCGTCAATACGCTCAAGTCCCATAGAAAATATTTGAAGAAATATCTGGTTACCAAGAAATACAAGGCCCATGATCCGGAGAATAAGTGTAAAACGGGTGATAAGATAAAGATTGTTGAAATTCGTCCGATGAGCAAGGGCAAGAAATGGAAAGTTATTTATAATTTGTAGAAATCCGCGCAACTATGATTCAAGCCGAAACTAAACTTAAAGTGGCAGACAATACGGGAGCGAAAGTTATCGAGTGTTTTAAGGTGCTTGGCGGGACCCGAAAAAGGTATGCTCAAATCGGCGATATTATTGTTGCCTCCGTGAAAGAAGCGGAACCAAGGGGCACGATAAAAAAAAAAGCGGTGGTAAGGGCCGTGAACGTGAGGCAGAGAAAAAACTTAAGAAGAAAAGACGGCTCTTATATCAGTTTTTCCGATAACGCGGCCGTGATAGTCGAAGGATCGGAGCCGAAGGGAACGCGAATTTTCGGACCCATAGCCAGAGAGATAAGGGATAAGGGTTTTATGAAAATTGTATCATTGGCGCCGGAAGTCTGGTAATTGGCAGGAATTTTATGAAAATAAGAAAGAACGACCAAGTAAAAATTTTGTCCGGGAAGGACCGAGGAAAGATCGGGAAAGTTTTGCATGTAATGCCGAAAAATAGAAAGGCGATTGTCGAAGGATTGAACCTGGCGAAAAAACATTCCAAGCCTCGCCGGCAGGGAGAAAAAGGCCAGAGAGTTTCGATTCCCGCTCCGGTAGATACTTCGAATCTGATGCTGGTTTGTCCCAAGTGTTCCAAAACGGCAAGAATCGGTTTTAAGGTCAGTGGGAAGAATAAATATCGCATTTGCAAGAAATGCCAAGGTGAAATTTAGCCATTATGAGTAACATGGAAGAAAAATATAACAAGAAGGTTGTTCCCGCGCTTAAAGAAAAGTTTGGATATGGGAATGTTTTAGCTGTGCCCAAGATCGTGAAGGTTGTTATCAATTGCGGATTGGGAAAATATATCAAGGAAAAAGAGGCGACCGACGAAGTTTACGAAAGTTTGAAAATAATTTCCGGCCAAAAACCAATCCTAACAAAGGCCAAAAAATCAATTTCCGGCTTTAAGATCCGCGAAGGGCAGGAAGTGGGAGTCAAAGTGACTCTCCGTGGCGAAAGAATGTGGCATTTTTTGGAAAGGCTGGTGGGTTCCGCTCTTCCCAGAATCCGGGATTTTCGCGGAATTGAGATCCGGAATTTTGACAGCCGGGGAAATCTGAACCTGGCCATAAAAGAGCACATTGTTTTTCCGGAAATAGCGGCGGAAAGCGCGAAACAGATATTCAGTTTTCAGGTGACGTTTGTGACAACCGCCAAGAAGACGGAAGAGGGAGTCGAACTCTTTAGGATGCTTGGATTTCCAATTAAAACTCAAGGATAACCCATATGGCAAAAACATCAGTCGAAGCCAGAGCCCGAAAAAAACCCAAATTTTCTTCCCGAATCGTCCGGCGTTGCTGGCGTTGCGGGAGAAAACGGGGATATATGCGTGATTTCGAACTCTGCCGTATTTGTTTTCGCGAGCTGGCCTCGAGCGGTGAAATTCCGGGAGTAAAAAAATCAAGCTGGTAAGAAAAGTTAATTTTACATTTTGAATTTATCTATATGTTGGATCCAATCAGTGATATGCTAACCAGAATAAGAAACGCCTGCCAGGCCGGCCATCCGGAGATTTTAATGCCGTCTTCAAAATTCAAGGCCGCGATTGCCGAAATTCTGCTCAATAAAAAATTCATAGAAAAATTCGCGGTTGAAGAAAGCAACGGCAGAAAGCAGATCAGGATTTTTCTTAAATATACCCGTGATGAAAAAGGAAAGAAAATCTCCTTTATTCAGGATCTCCAGAGAGTCAGCCGGGAGGGCCAGAGAATATACGCGAAGAAAGACAAAATTCAAGAGGTAAAAAGCGGTTTTGGCTTTTCCATCATCTCCACCTCAAAAGGATTGGCGACCAACAGCCAAGCCCGCCAGGCGGGAGTCGGAGGGGAAATTATTTGTGAAGTTTGGTAAAATTATGTCAAGAATAGGAAAAAAAACAGTGGCCGTTCCGGAGGGCGTCGAAGTCAAGATCGAAAAACGGCAAGTTAGCGTCAAAGGACCGAAAGGAACCCTCGCTTTTGAATTTCATCCGGATATGAAAGTAATTATTAAAGAAAAGGAATTGAGAGTGGAGAACACGAAGAAAACCAAAGCGGCCGGAGCCTTATGGGGGCTGACGAGGGTTTTGATATCAAATATGATCGAAGGAGTTACCAAGGGGTACGGGAAGCAATTAGAACTGCAGGGCGTGGGGTACAGAATGGCTGTCAAGGGCAAGAAACTGGACATGGCGCTGGGTTTTTCCCATCCGGTTGAGGTTGACATTCCGGAGGGGCTGGAAGCCAAAATTGAAAAAAATATACTGTCCGTTTCCGGCATCGACAAGCAGAAAGTCGGCCAATTTGCCGCTTCAGTCCGGAGGCTCAAGAAAGTCGAACCTTATAAAGGAAAAGGTTTTCGCTACGTGGGAGAAATAGTCAGAAAGAAAGCCGGCAAAAAAGCGGTCGTGGCGGAGAAATAATTTTTCGGTAAATTTATGAAATTGGATAAGAATAAAATCAGACAAAGGAGAGTGAGGAGAGTCAGGGCGAAGATAAAAGGGGCGGATAGCCGTCCGAGACTTTCTGTTTTCCGAAGTTTGAGTCATGTTTACGCGCAGATTATTGATGACGAGAAGGGAATAACACTCGCTTCTTTTGACAGCCGAAAAATAAAGGGCGGGAAGAACAATATTGAAACGGCCAGAAAAATCGGCCAAGAGATCGCGAAACTGGCCAAAGCAAAAAAAATCGGGAAAATTGTTTTTGACAGAAAGGGATATAAATATCACGGGAAAATAAAAGCTTTGGCGGAGGGCGCGAGAGAAGAAGGTCTCGTTTTTTAATAAAGAACAACGATCAAAGATCAATAACCAATAAAATATTGTTCGTTATTCCTTGATCATTGATCACTGAAAAATATGGCTAGAAAAAAATTCACAAGAAAAGAACGTCCGGAGTTTGACCAAAAATTGCTGGATCTGGCGCGGGTGACGCGTGTTGTCAAGGGCGGGCGCCGCTTCCGGTTCCGGGCGACTTTGGTTATTGGAAATCGAAACGGAAAAGTGGGAATCGGCGTGGCCAAGGGGAATGATGTGAGCGAGGCGGTTCGAAAAGCCTACAACGCTGCCAAGAAAAAGATGATTCAGATAAAGAGGCACAATAACACTATTGCCTGTGAAACGACCGCAAAGGACGGAAGCGCGCAAGTGCTCTTGAAACCGGCTCGTCCGGGACGGGGAATCGTTGCCGGAGGAGCGGTAAGGGCGGTGGTGGAACTGGCCGGAATTCGGGACATTGTTTCCAAATCGCTGGGATCTTCAAATAAGTTGAGCGTAGCCAGAGCCACGATCAAGGCGCTCGAGAAAGTGAAAATATTAAGCGGACGCGAGAAATAATATGCAAATACATCAACTCAAGATAAAAAAGGGTAAATCCCGCAAAAGAATCGGGCGGGGAGGCAAAAAAGGCACCTATTCCGGGCGCGGAATGAAGGGACAAAAGTCCCGTTCGGGAGCAAAAATCAACCCGATTTTTGAAGGTGGCCGTTCAACCTTGATCGAACATCTGCCCAAGAAAAGAGGGTTTACCTCCATATTCCCGAAGAGCCAGGTCGTTGCATTGTCAACTCTGGAAAAGATGTTCAACGCCGGTGATACCATCACCCCGGCCGTTTTGCTGGGAAAGGGAATAATTGGTAATATAAAGGCGAAGGTAAAAATTTTGAATAACGGAGAAATAACAAAAGCGGTCAGCGTGAAAAATTGTTTGATTTCCAAAACGGCGAAAGAAAAAATTGAAAAAGCGGGCGGAAAAATAGAATAATAAATTGGTATTAACCAATTTGATGTCGTCGCTTGCTCGGAAATAAAAACGAGTTTTCATTTCTCTCGCTTCGCTCAACAATAAAATATGCTAGAAAAAGTACTTCAAGTCTTTAAAATAAAAGAACTGCGGAACAAAATCCTCTTCGTACTGGGGATTTTAGTTGTTTTTAGGGTGGCGGCAAATATTCCTGTCCCGGGAGTAAACGTGGATCAGTTGCGCAATTTTTTCGAAAACAACCAATTTTTCGGACTCCTTAATATGTTTTCCGGCGGCGGACTTCGGAATATTTCCATTGTGATGCTCGGCGTCGGTCCCTATATCACCGCTTCGATCATCATGCAGCTTCTCACGATGATTGTGCCGCGCCTTGAGCAGATCTATAAGGAAGAAGGGGAAGCGGGAAGGCAGAAGTTCAATATGTGGACGCGTTGGGCAACGGTGCCTCTAGCGGCTCTCCAAACTTTCGCGATGGTCAACCTTTTCAAATCCCAAAATATTTTTGGGACTCTCACCCCGCTTCAGCTGGGAACAATCATTGTCACCGCGACGGCCGGAACGGTATTTCTGATGTGGCTAGGAGAGCTGATAACGGAAAAGAATATCGGAAACGGCGTTTCGCTCATTATCTTTGCCGGAATCGTGGCCGGGCTGCCGACGACCATATCAAGACTTTTTGCCGTTTGGGATTCTTCGATGTTGTTCACGTATCTTGGCTATCTCGTTTTCGCGATTCTGGTGATCGCCGCTGTTGTTTTTGTCACGGAAGGGCAGAGAAATATTCCGGTTTCCTACGCCAAGAGAATCAGGGGGAATAGGGTATACGGCGGGACGTCAACCCATCTGCCGCTGCGGGTCAACCAGGCCGGCGTGATTCCGATTATCTTTGCGATGTCGATTATGCTTTTTCCGGGAATGATCGCCAATTTTTTTATTCACGCTTCCAATCCGACACTGGCCAATTTTGCCAACGTGGTCAATAATATTTTCAAAAATCAGGTTTTTTACGGCTCGGCCTATTTCATTCTCGTCGTGCTATTCACCTATTTCTACACCGCGGTCACTTTCGATCCGAAAAATATCGCCGAAAATATGCAAAAGCAGGGAGGATTTGTTCCGGGAATCCGGCCCGGGCAAGCGACCGCGGAATTTCTTCACAGGGTATTGAATCGCATTACGCTGGCGGGAGCTTTATTCTTGGGTCTCATCGCGGTTCTTCCTTTCATCGTTCAGGGACTGACCAATGTCCAGTCATTGACAATCGGCGGGACCGGACTGCTCATTGTCGTGAGTGTTGTCATTGAAATTATGAAGCAGATCGAGTCCCAGCTCATTATGCGGGACTATGAAGGATTTTAAATTTATGAATTTAGTAATCTTAGGTCCTCAAGGCTCCGGCAAAGGCACTCAAGCGGAACTTATTGCAAAAAAATACAGCTTGGAACATATTGATATGGGGAAAACATTGCGTCGGATCGCGAAACTTGATACGCCGCTGGGAAAAGAAATCTATCGCATTCAAAATGTCACCAAAACTTTGGTGCCGAGCGAAATTCTGAAAGAAGTTCTGAATGTAAAGCTCAATTCTTTTCCCCGGGAACAGGGGATAGTTTTCGAAGGCGTCCCGAGGACGGAAGACCAAAGAGAATATGTAGAAGAAATCTTAAGAGAATCGGGACGAAAAATTGACGCGGCTGTCTTTATCAATCTCCCCGAAAATGAGTCGCTCGAGAGAATCGCGAAACGCCGAACCTGCAAGAAATGCGGCCGGCCGCTCATTCTGGGAAAAGACGTGAAAACCGGAAGTGACAAGTGTCCGGACTGCGACGGGGAAATTTTTCAAAGGGAAGATGATTCTCCGGAGGGAGTGAAAAAAAGACTCCAGGTTTTCAAGGAAGAAACCATGCCGGTAATCGAACATTTTCGAGAGAAAGGGATATTGATTGAAGTGGATGGCCGGCCGAATATTGAGGAGGTGAACAGAGAAATAGAAAAAAATATTAAGAAATTGACAAAATAAAAAAGCGGAGTAACCTGTAAGGCTACTCCGGCGAGAGATTCAGCACCTGTCCAAGCAGTGGCTATGATTGCGCCTAGCAGGATAGACAAGAGAAAAAAAATAACGATCCCTCCAAGGAAATTCCTTAGGCGCCTCTCCTGATACTTTTTGGAAAAAAAGGCCTCGGGATGCAAGGGAATTTCTCTTATAATTAAGCAGAGGGCTGAAAGAACATAAAAGAAACCCAGTAATATACAACTAGTCAATATCCATTTTTGAACGAATGACATTGCTGTCCCCCTTAGAGTATTTGATATAAACAGCTTAAATCATGATTTCCACAAAGTCAAAAGAAGAAATTGAGATAATGCGCCGGAGCGGGCGGATTTTGGCCGAAGTTTTGCGGCAGGTGAGTGAAAAAGTTCAGCCCGGTGTCAGCGCGAAAGAACTCGACAAGCTTGCCAGAGAGCTTGTTTTTTCGATGGGAGGCCGGCCTTCTTTTTTGAATTATGCCCCGAGCGGTGGCGAGGGTTATCCCGCCGCGCTTTGTGTTTCCCGAAACGACGAAATCGTCCATGGAATTCCGGCGAAGGAAAAAATTATTCAGGCAGGCGATTTGGTGAAATTGGATTTGGGAGTGGAATATAAAAAATTGCACACTGACGCGACGATTATGGTTGGCGTCGGAAAAATATCTCCCGTCGCGGAAAAAATTCTGCGCGTCACAAAAGAATGTCTGGAGCTGGGGATCAAAGAGATAAAACCGGGCGCGTCGCTCAATGAGTATGGCCGGGCGGTGGAAGCTCACGCTCTCGAGAATGGTTTTGAAGTCGTCCGCGATCTGGTTGGTCACGGGGTGGGACATTCCATTCACGAATTGCCCCAAATTTTCAATTACGCCGACCTGCGGATGAAAAAAATAATTTTGGAGGAAGGAATGACCTTGGCGCTCGAACCCATGATAAACGAAGGGAGCTACGAAATATTCTTGGCTGAAGACGGCTGGACCTATAAAACCCGGGACGGAAAACTGAACGCCCACTGGGAGCACACAGTGGCGGTGACAAAAGATGGGTGCGAGGTGCTGACTGTATAATTTTGAATTTTGAATTTCGAATTTCGAATGAAGATCGAATGACTGAATTTTTGAAACATTAAGAAATTGAATCATTTAAAATTGATTCAAAATTAAAAATTGATAAAAAAAGGCCCCCGAAACGAAATAAGATGAGATCGTCTCGAGGGCCGACACAAGCCAATAGCCCGCCGGTTATTTTTCTCCCAGGCGCTGAAGAGCCTCTTTGGATTCCTTGTGATAAGGATTAAGCCGAAGAGCAAACTTGTAATCGTGTTTGGCGCTATCGGAATATCCGCGTTCCTCACTTGATTTGGCCGCCCGGTAATAAGTTTCAGATAAGGCGCCATCCAGCAGCAAACTCTGGCGGTTTAGCGGGTTGAAGATTGAGAAAGTAAAAAAGAAAAGCAATCCGCAGATGATCATGATGATAATCCGCCCACGTGACATTTTCTTTTGATTTGCCATTTTGTCCCATCCTCCCTATGAGCCAAAGGCCCGCTTGATGTATTCGATTAGTTCAGTGATGCTTTTATAGGCGAGCCATAATCCGCCGATGAAGATCAGTAGATCCACGAGATACTCAATGATCCAATGGCTTTTTATTAGAGATTTCATTATTTTCTCTCTCCTCCTGGCTGTTTAAAGTACTAATATGTAATCCTATCATAAATTTAACCGAATGTCAATGACCATCTCAAAAAACGCAAATACAAGCCATATTTTAGGCATAGATTATGGCCGATCTAAAGTTGGACTTGCCATTGCGGACAGCGAAACGAGAATTGCCTCGGGTTACGCGGTTCTGGACAATGACAAGAATTT
>JAVHPA010000086.1:0-2464 GCA_036170345.1 Candidatus Moraniibacteriota bacterium | reverse complement strand
GCTCCCGGGACAGGATTCGAACCTGTAACCAATTGATTACACTTGTCCCAATGTTTCCAAAGGGGGTGGACTATATCATTCCCGCTAAGCGGGATGAGGCGCTTCCACTAAACATGAAGTTAATGTACTCTCTTTCGAGATAGTCTCTGAACCTTTCCGCCTCGTCGGCGGACTTGGCTTCTGATTACCTTTTTTCCTGCTGAAGAAAATTTAGGCTTCCAGAAGTTCACCTCATTTTCACTTTCAAATTACTTTGAAAGGCTGCGTTTGTTATTATGTAATTCTCTGTGACAATTCGCGCAAACTAGAATACATTTATCGGTTTCTTTTCTGACTCGGTCCCAGCTTCTAGTCAAGCCGTCTTGCGAAATGCTAAACTCCTTCATTTTCAAATCCAAGTGATGAAATTCAAGAGCTTCGCAACATTTGTTATAGCCACATAAAATACATTTTCCGCCTTTGTATTCAACCGCCATATCTCGAATCTTTTTTCTTCTTTTTGATACAGCTTTCTTCAAATACTCGGCGCGGTCAGCATATCTTCTTTTTTCCTTCATATACGCATTATATACGAAGAAACGTGTTCACAGTCAACTGCTCTACCATTGAGCTACCCGGGAATATGATTAATTTTCGAAGAACTTTTGAATTGCTTTGGGATTATAATCGAATAAATCTCTTTTAGCAAGGGTTGTGATTTCAAATTTCTAATACGTCGCCGCCAAATTCAGCGCTTTTTGGTAATTTATTTTTCCGCCGCTCAAAACTTTTCCTTGAAGGCTCAATTGAGTATCAACTGAATTTTTTATTATTGTGATTGCTTGAGTCGTGGAAAGATTCGGATATTTTGAAATAATGAGTCCCGCTTCGGCGCTCGCGAAAGCGGTGGAAATGGAGCTTCCTTCAGCGGAAGTATATTTGTTTTTCTTGTTGCTTAAACCCGTGATCGGATCGCTGTCCGTTCCGCCGGGGGCGGCCACATCAACAGAAAGATTCCCGTAGTCGGAATAATCAACTAGATTTCCGTTTTTGTCTGACGCGCCGACGCAGAGGATATTCGCGAGTTCAAAATCGCAAGGATACATTTTTTTGGCCGGATCGCTGGAGTCGTGATCGTATCCCAGGTTGGTATTGGGGTCCCCATTTCCCGCAGCCGTCACGAAAATTCCCGGGAAAGAGGCAATAGTGTCTTTCAGAACCAAGTCCAATCCTTCTTCGCCGTAGGCTCCCCAGCTGGCGTTCACGACGGGAACGTTTTTGGTTTTGGCGTAGTTGATGGCAGTAATGGCTTCGGAAGTCGTAAAGTCGAATTTGAGCGCCATCACGCGCAGGTGATTGAAAAAACTGGAACCGGCGATGCCTTTTTTATTATTGGTTTTGGCGGCGATGATTCCGGCCAAAAAACTTCCGTGACCGTCGGTATCAGTCGGCTTTTTCTTGGAGCTATCGATATTTCTGCCTTGAGCGGAACCTCTGGTCAGATTATCTTTAAGATCCGGATGATCGAGACTGGCGCCCGTGTCGATGACAGCGATAGCCACATTTCTTTGGTTTTGGTTTTCGGCGTCCCAAGCGGAAAAAGCGCTCACTCCGCCGGGGGTTTCAGTTGTGTCAGAAAGCGGCCATTGATTGGAGCGATAGACATCATTTGAAAGCCGAGCCAAAGTTTTGTATTTGAAATTCGGCTGGAGGGAAAGAACGGCCGAATTTTTTTGAAGGGACTTAACGATTTTTTGGGTTGATTTTCCGTCGAAACTTCGAAGAAGATAAAAGTTTTTTCCGCTTCCGTTTTCGATAGGCGAAGCGGAAAGATTTTTTCCTTCGACTATTTGGCTGATGCCGGCATCCGGCTGGATTTCGGCGATAACTTCGCCTTCGACGTAGCTGTTAGCGACAGCCTTTTTTTCCGGCGAGGCGTAAGCGATGCCACCTCTATTCGCGGAGCCGAAAAAAAACAGTCCGATCAAAAGAAGAGAGACGAGAAATGTTCTTGAAGAATGTTTTTTTGCCATAGGTTTGTCTTTATGGACTAATATTACTCCATTTGGGCAAAGAGAAGCAATAAGGAGCGCAAGGTTGATTTTACGGCCGGGAAAGAGTATATTTAAATTAGTAGTAATACACTCTATATGCGCATTGGAATTGACGCGAGAGCCATCTTGAATCCCGAAAAATCGGCCCCCAGCGGGGTGGCCAGTTATGTTTGGCATCTCATCAAGAATATTCTTGAGATCGACCAAGAAAATCAATATGTTTTGTTTTTTGACTTCAAGGTCCGCGACAAAGACGTCAAGAAATTTTCCCGGCCGAATGTCAAGATAAAATTTTTCCCTTTTTCGGACTACAAAAAATATATGCCGGGAGCCTATAGCGAGATTCTGGGTTTGGCCACTTATTCGCGCGTAAATCCTGATATTCTTCACATCACTTCGCCGCCTTATCGCGTGCCGGCCACCTATCGGGG
>JAVHPA010000085.1:0-11960 GCA_036170345.1 Candidatus Moraniibacteriota bacterium | reverse complement strand
TGCTTGTCATAATTTCCGCCAAATGTTAGTCTATTTGCATGAAAAGAAATTATCCAAACGTTTTGGTTTTTGCCTGCGGCGAGCCGGAATGGGGTGAAGGCGGGTCGGGTCTTGAGGCGATGGTGAAAGCGGCGCGGGCTAATCCGCCAATTCTCAAGGCGCGTATTTGCGGTGTGGTCTCGAACCATTGCGGTGGAGGTATCGCGGAAAAAGCGGAGAAGCTTGAAGTCAAGTTTCAGTGCTGGAAGGGGCCGTTCAAAGCCGAGGGATATCAAAATTACCGGAAGCAGTTCAAAGCGGATTTTGTGATGCTCTCCGGATGGGATTGGCCCGTGGATGGATTGGAAGCTGATCGAGTGGTTAATATTCACCCAGCCCCTCTGAATTATGATGATGCCAGTCGCCATTTTGGTGGCAAGGGTTTTCATGGGCTGCGCGTTCATGAGAAGGTTCTCAAAGCTTTCAAAAAAGGTTTGATAAGCCGCACCGAAGTGACGCTTCACTTTGTTCCGCCGTTTTCCCAAAGCGGATATGACACCGGGTCGATTATTGCCCGCATCCCTGTCGAGATTAAAGCCGATGATACCCCCGTGATTTTACAGGACCGGGTCAAAGCGGTTGAACACGTCTGGCAGAGCCGCGTGCTGAACGAAGTGGTTCACGGCCGGGTACGGCTCGTAAATGGACAAGTCGTCTATGAAACCGAAGAACTGAAACAGTTGCTGATGCCAGCGGCAGAGTGAAAAATTCTGTTCCGACATAACTAAACAGGATAACCGGAGTACTCTAATGGGGTAAGGATCAAGACTTGGCCCCTTTTTTTATTGTCAACTTTTGAAGCTAAAAATCACTATTCCAATTCTTTTTCCTGTGATATATTTAAAGAAGAGAAATAAGAATTATTTAGGAATATATGGAGCGGTTTTACAAAAAATACGAGGAGGACAAGGAATATTGTTTCTATATTGAAACGGCTGAGCCGCTTTCGGAAAAAGAATTAAATGTTTTAAGATGGCTTTTCGCGGAGACTTTCGAGCCGGAAAATTTGAGCCGGAACTCTTTTCTTGATCCGCAAAAAGGCGAGATAGTTGAAATCGGGCCGCGGATGAATTTTGAGTCCGCTTTTTCAACGAACGCTGTTTCCGTCTGTCGGTCCTGCGGCATAGAAAAAATAACGCGAATCGAAAAATCAAGAAGATGCGTATTGCCAAAAGACTCCGACAAGGAAGAATTTATCAGGGCGAGCCATGATCGAATGACGGAATGTGTTTATGAAAAACCGCTGGAAACTTTCGAAACCGGGATCAAGCCGAAAGAAGTTTATGCAGTCCCGCTTATCGAAAAAGGAATAGAGGAGCTTCGAAAAATAAACAAGGAAATCGGACTCGGCATGGACGACTGGGACATAAATTTCTATTTCGATCTGTTCACAAAAGATTTTAAAAGAAATCCGACCAACGTCGAGTGTTTTCAGCTCGGGCAGGCTAACAGCGAACACTCCCGCCATTGGTTTTTCAAAGGCCGCTTGGTTATCGACGGCAAAGAGGTGCCGGAAAATTTGCTCGATATGGTGAGATCCACGCTCAAAGCCAATTCCTCAAACAGCCTTATCGCCTTCAAGGATAATTCCAGCGCCATAAAAGGATACCAAATAAAAACTATAAAGCCGGAAAAATCCGGTAAATCCTCTCCTTTTGCTTTTCGGGAGGAAACTTACCATCCAATATTCACAGCGGAAACTCACAACTTTCCTTCGGGAGTGGCTCCTTTTCCAGGAGCGGAAACGGGAACAGGAGGCAGAATCCGGGATGTCCAGGCGACGGGAAAGGGCGCGTTGGTGATCGCTGGAACGGCGGGTTATTGCACCGGGAATCTGAATATCGACGATCATAAAATCGGCGGAGAAAAAAAAGACTTCGGATATCCAACAAATCTGGCGAAGCCGCTTCAAATCCTGATCAAAGAAAGCAACGGCGCTTCAGATTATGGAAACAAATTTGGCGAGCCGGTCATTCAGGGATTTGTGAGAACTTTTGGGATAAAACTCAAGAAAAACGAGAGAAGAGAATGGATTAAGCCCATCATGTTCACGGGAGGGGTGGGACAAATGGATGAGCGGCATGTCGAGAAAGAAAAACCGGAAGCGGGAATGAAAATCATTCAGATCGGCGGTCCGGCCTATCGCATCGGAATTGGGGGAGGTTCGGCCTCGAGCATGATTCAGGGAGAGAATAAGGAGGAGCTTGATTTTTCAGCGGTGCAAAGAGGAGATGCCGAGATGGAGCAAAAAATGAATCGGGTCATCAGGGCCTGCGTGGAGATGGGCAGTGAGAATCCAATTGTCAGTATTCACGACCAGGGAGCGGGCGGGCCTTGTAATGTTATCACTGAATTGGTTGATCCAGTCGGTGGCAGGGTGGAAATTCGGAACATTAAATTAGGAGACAGGACCATGTCTGTTCTTGAGATCTGGGGTGGAGAATATCAGGAACGCAACGCTCTTCTTATCCGGCCGGAACAGTTGGAAGGCTTTCAGTCGATCTGCCGAAGAGAAAGAGTAAGCTGTGAAGTGCTGGGAGAAATTACGGGAGACGGAAAAATTGTTCTTCATGACAGCGAAGATGATTCTTCGCCGGTGAATCTGGAGCTTGAAAAAATATTGGGCGACATGCCTCAGAAAAAATTCGTGTCCGAAAGAAAACCTTTGAAATTGAGGCCGTTCATTTTACCGAAAAAGATCAAAATCAAGGACGCAGTCAGGAAAATTTTTCGCTTGCCGTCAGTAGGATCAAAAGGATATTTGGTGCGGAAAGTTGACCGGAGCGTGACGGGTCTTATCGCGGGGCAGCAATGCGCGGGTCCGCTCCAGCTCCCGGTGGCGGATGTTGCGGTTGTGGCCCAAAGCCATTTTGGAAAAACAGGAACGGCTATCGCAATTGGCGAGCAGCCTATCAAAATGCTGATTGACCCTAAAGCGGGAGCGAGAATGGCAGTTGGCGAGGCGCTTACCAATATGATGTGGGCGAAAATAAGCGACTTGTCGCATATTAAGTGCTCGGTTAACTGGATGTGGGCGGCCAAACTGCCGGGAGAAGGCGCGAATATTTATGACGCGGCTGTTTCAATGAGGGATATCATGATTAGTCTCGGAATTGCGGTTGATGGGGGGAAGGACAGTCTTTCCATGGCGGCCAAAGTTGGAGAAGAAGTGGTGAAAGCGCCGGGCCAGATGGTCGTTTCGGCTTACGCGACTATGCCTGACATCGAAAAATTTGTGACGCCGGACATCAAAAAGCCAGGCGAGAGCCGACTGATGTTCATTGATCTTTCGAAAGGCGAGAATCGCCTGGGCGGATCGGCCCTGGCCCAAATTTTTGGAAAAATCGGAAATATCTCGCCCGATGTTGAAAGCCCGGAAAAGCTCAAAAAAGCTTTTCTCTCTGTTCAAAAAATGATCGAAGAAAATCTGATACTGGCGGGCCATGATCGGAGCGACGGTGGGCTGGTGACGACAATAGCGGAAATGGTGATGGCGGGAAACTGCGGAGCTGATATCAGGCTGAAGGAAAGCGCTGATTTGATCTCGAAGCTATTTTCGGAAGAATTAGGGATTGTGATCGAATATCTTCCGGAAAACGAAGAAAAAATCGTTTCGATCCTCAAGGATTCGGACTTGCTTTTCGAAACACTTGGCGGAACTAAAAAAGAAAAAGATCTCAAAATATATAATGGGGAAAAACTGGAACTGGACACAAGCACCAAAGATCTTCTTAAATGGTGGGAAGCCACCAGCGATCGGCTGGAGCAGTTTCAAATGAATCCAGAGCTGGCGAAAGTTCAAGCCAGGCAGCATAACCGCCAAGGAATCAGCTATCAAGTGTCTTTTGCGCCCGAAAAAACTCCGGATGAGATTATTGCGGCCGAAAAAAAACCCAAAGTGGCCATTCTTCGCGAGGAAGGCAGCAATGGAGATCGAGAAATGACTTCCGCTTTCTTCACGGCCGGGTTTGAGCCGTGGGATATTACCGTGAATGACCTTTTAAATGGGGAAATCAATCTCGACGATTTTCGGGGACTTGTTTTCGTGGGAGGATTTTCCTATGCCGATGTTTTGGATAGCGCCAAAGGCTGGGCGGGCACAATTCGCTTCAATGAAAAATTGAAAGAAATGTTTGATAAGTTTTATGAGCGGAAAGATACTTTCTCGTTGGGGGTTTGCAATGGATGCCAGTTGATGGCTCTTCTTGGCTGGGTGCCGTTCAAGGGAACGCCCGATGAAAAACAGCCCAGATTTGTGCGGAATGTTTCCGGCCGGTTTGAATCAAGGTGGCTGACGGTGAAAATCAAAAAAAGTCCGGCTATGATGCTGCGGGGAATGGAAGATTCGAAGCTGGGAATTTGGATAGCTCACGGAGAGGGTCAGCTATATTGTCCGGATCAGGAAGTTTTCAAGAAATTCTCGGCCAAAAAACTGGCGCCTGTTATTTATGTCGATGATAGGGGCAAATCCGCCAAAAAATATCCCTTCAATCCGAACGGATCCCTGAAAGGAATCGCGGCTCTTTGTTCTCCGGACGGACGACATCTCGCCATGATGCCTCATCCCGAACGGGTTTTTCTGAAATGGCAGTGGCCCTATCTTCCAGAGGAACAAAATAAAAAGTGGAAAGCCTCTCCTTGGCTCAAAATGTTCCAAAACGCGCGGGAGTGGTGCGAATGCGATTAAAACATTCTTTGAACGAGCAACTATTATGCCTAAACAAAGCATCTACGAAAAATTGGGAGTTGATCCGCATAAAGACAGCGTGCGGGGAGTGTTTGAGAGAATCGTGAAGAATGATTTTCCGAACGCGTTTTGCGTGATGGCGCGTGACAAGAAAAATCCGGGCTGGGTGAAAGTGAAGCACTCGGACGGTAGCGGCAGCAAGAGCATCCAGCGGTGCCTGCACTATTTTGAAACCGGCGACGAAACAATTTTTCAGGAAGAAATTTTTGACGCTCTTTCTTCGAATACGGGCGACATCGCGGCCAGCGGTTTCATTGATGGCTACGAAGTGACGGATGTCATCAACATTAATTCGAAAAACGTTCCGAAAGACACAATTTTAAAACAACTAGGATTGGGATTTTTGAAAATGATTGAACTCTATAAAAAGTTCGGTCTCGAAATTGAATTTCTGGGCGGGGAAACGGCCGATCTTCCGGACCAAGTCAATTCATACGCTATTGATATTGATGTTCGCGCGACGGCAATGGAGGCGGATATCATTCGAGGAAATATCGCAGCGGGGGATTTGATCTTCGGGTTTTCCAGCACGGGGCAGGCTAAATGGGAAGAAAAACCGAACTCCGGAATGATGACGAATGGCCTCACGATGGCCAGGACTTGCTTGATGCGCGCCGATTATGCCCCAAAATATCCATTCTTAGTCCGCGAAAAATATCCTTACCTAGGAAAATACAAAGTAGAAGAATATGTCGACGAGCTGGGCATGACAGTCAGCGAAGCGATTCTGTCTCCCACGCGCCAATGGGCGATTGTGATAAAATTTTTGATTTCGGAGCTCAAAAAAAGAAAAGCGCTCCATCTGCTTCATGGTTTATGCCTCAATACCGGCGGGGGACTCACAAAAGTGCGTAGCCTGGGAAATAATATTCGATATATAAAGCAAATTACGGATTGTCCGGCGCTCTTCAAATTGATCCAGAGCGAATCAAAAGAAAGTTGGGAAAATATGTGCGTGACATTCAATATGGGAATTGGTCTCGAGGTGGTGGGATCGGGCGAAGGCGGAATTCTGAAAGAGGCCATCGCTTTTGTTTCAAAAGAAACCGGGGTTGAGTCGTACGAACTTGGAAAATGCGAAGAGGCGAAAGACAGAAATGAAGTGGAACTAAGCACTCCGTTCGGGAACTTTAGTTATTAGCCCTTTGTTCAGCAAAAATATTCCAGCCACGATCATAAAAAGGCACAATAATTGTCCCATGGTTATCGTAAAGAAGGATAATCCCAAGACCGTTTCCGGATCGCGGAAAAATTCAACGAAGAATCTAATGGTTCCGTATCCGATCAAATAGAACGCCGTGAGAGATCCTGTCCGCCAGGATTTTTTTCTTAGGCTCCAAAGAACCACAAACAAAAATATCCCTTCAAAAAAAGCTTCATAAAGCTGTGACGGATGGCGGAGCTGGCTCGTAAGATCCAGGGGGAAATACATTCCCCAAAATTTTGCGGTAACTCTTCCGTATAATTCTCCGTTTATGAAATTTCCCAATCGACCGAAAGTGTAGGCGATGGGGACAACAGGGGCGAAAAGGTCGGAAAATTCCAGAAGCGATATTTTCCTTGCGCGGCAGAAAATATAAAAGGCGAGCGCCACGCCGATCAGACCGCCGTGATAGGACATTCCGTAAATTCCGATATATTGCCAATGGTTATATATATCAAACGGTAAAAATATCTCAGTCAGATGTCTTGAGAAGTAATTCCAGTCATAAATCAAAACATCGCCAATCCGCGCGCCGAGAAGCAGCCCCACAATCACCCAGGGAAAAAATTCCTGAACCGTTTCAAACGAAATGCCGAGCTTTTCTGTCCGGATTCTGTATCGCACCAAATAATAAACAATCGCAAAAGCGACCAGATACATAATCCCGTACCAGGAAACCTGAACAGACCCGACATCGAACGCAATCGGATTGATATGTTCGGGAATGTTTTGCCAAGCTTGTAGCATGTATTTAGTATAGTGTATCTAGAATAAATTTGAAAAACACAGAGATCTTTGGTAGGATGAATTACCCCAAAAAATATAACTACAAATCTAGGAGGAAAGATCCTTGAAAAAAATACGAGTTGGTGTTGTCGGTTATCGAGGGAATATAGGAGGTACATTAATTGGGATATTAAACCGGCATCCGTATGCAGAAATTGTGTATACAGATAGCCTGACCACCGGAAAACTCGGCAATTTGGCTGAAACGGAGTTCATATTTCTGGCTCTGCCCGATGGGGAGAGCGAGGAATATCTCTCTCAATTGAGAGGCCGGAAGGTTAAGGTTATTGACCATAGCCTTGACAATCGCGGCCAGTGGATTTACGGCTTACCGGAAATCTTCCGAGGCGAAATACTAGGAGCAAGCGAAGTTGCGATGCCCGGTTGTTGGCCAACCGCAATTATCCTTGGCCTTTATCCCCTGAAAGGAAGAGTTAAATGGGCAACCGTTTCAGGCATAAGCGGAATTTCAGGAACTGGCGAAAAGAAGGTCTCACAGGAAGATAACATCATAAAATACAAGGAGGGCAGAAAACACCCGCATATCCCGGAAATTGAGCGAGCCGTTGGCTTCAATAATCTCATATTTTCTCCCGCAGTGGACGAGAACACTTTCCGCGGTTTGGTTACTACAGTTACTGCACTTACCGACTTTTGCCCCGACGATTTCACTCAGTTCTATACTGAAGCTTATGCGGAATGCCCTTTCATAAGAATCATTGGGGAAGGGACAAACATTGAAACTCGGAGGGTCAACAATACAAATTACTGCGATATAAAGATTACGCCATTTGTCGGGGGCTGCTTGATAACCTCGGCGCTGGATAATCTAGTGAAGGGAGGTGCAGGTCAGGCCGTGCAGAATTTCAATCTGATGTGCGGCTTTCCCGAAACTACAGGATTAATTTGAGAACGAAATATCTTTCGGCAAAGTTTTGTTCTCATCACAGCCCCGGGCATATTTCTGCCGGGGCTTTTTTATCGACAAAAAAGACGTTTTAGCATAGTATAGGGGGCAAGAAATTGAGCCTGTTTTGTTTATTACAGCCACCAGTGTTCTTTTTAGGAACTTTGTGGGGTTGACGGGTCCGCTGCCGCTAGGGTGGCCTTTCGTCTGGTAAGATATCCCACAAAATAGAGAGATTGCGTCGGAGTAGATCATTGAAACATTTGTCTCAGTTGAACAATGCTCCATTTGTCGACCTAATGGAGCATCCTGGGATATCGCCCTTTTTCGGCGAAACCCCCTCTCTTTCTCTCCCTGGGGGTTATGTCATGATCTGCACGAAGCAACTCTCGCGCCTCTCTTTCAATATGCGTGAGCCAGTTTTTCTGGAACGGTTCTTGGGCCTCATCCGTAAGTATCCCGAGAACGGTGGGCTATGAGTCCTGGGGCGCCTTTATGGTCCATCTCAAGGAGAGCAGGCGTGTTTGGCCTGAGGGGATGTCGGCAATCGTGATGCCTTGATATCCCCCCCTTTTTTATTTGATAAAAAAGGCGTTTTGGTGATAGGATAGGGGCGTGTTCTTTTGGTTATGGAAAGGTTAGGGAGCTAAAATCAGCCCGCTTGCCGGAGAAGTCCTGGCCCTTTGCGGATAGCATGCGGCTGACCCGCCGAAGTTTGGCCTAGTCGCGGTCGGCGATACTGCCTGGTTTGTTTTTAAAACCACCCAAGGAGAATTTCAGTTTGCTGGTTTTTGTGCATTCTGGTCGAGGCCTGGATGTCCTGAACTCTCCCTTACCTATTCCCAGGGGAATCCGCGCTTCGTCGTGTGATTCCCCGCCATAACCAAGAGCGCAAAGTCATACCTAAAATTTAACTTTAGGAAATAATTAATCCGCGGATTTTAGCGGGGGAAAGATATAGATAAATTTTTTAAATAATAATTATGGAATTTCAAGATTTTATCAAAAAATCGCTGGAAGAAGCCTCAAAAATAGCGCTGGAGGGATTCGGAAAAGTGGCCGGGAAAATTAAGTCTGAAGACAACAATCAAGTTCTCACGGAAACAGACCTAAAAATCAGCGGATATCTCGCTGGAAGAATCAAAAACGTTTTTCCTGAACATAATATAATCGACGAGGAAGCCGGTGTTGTTGACAATAACTCCAATTATACCTGGGTCGTGGATCCCATCGATGGAACGAGCAATTTCGCCAATGGCATCATGACATACGGTGTCATGCTTGGCCTTCTAAAAGATAACAAACCTTATGCTGGCGGGGTTTCGTTGCCATCGTTCGGCGAACTTTATCTTGCGGAAAAGAAGAAAGGCGCAACCTGTAATGGAATACCGATAAAGGTATCTCACGAGACACGGTTACTTTCCTCTCTTGTTGTATATCAAATTGACGGAAATGCGAAACATCCTGAAAAAACAAGAAAAGAAGCGAAAATTATGGGAGAGATAGTTCTCAATATAAGGAATCTTCGCATCACAAATAGCGTGTATGATGTGATGCTGGTTGCCAACGGAAAATTCGGAGCTTGCCTCAATCAGCCGGGGAAAATTTGGGATAGTGTCGCCCAGCAAATTATTGTAGAGGAAGCGGGCGGAATATATACCGATTTTTGGGGAAAGCCAACGGATTATTCAGATCATCTTAAAAGAGCGGAAGAGAACTTCACTTTTTGCTGCGGCGCGCCGGAACTTCACAGGCAATTGCAGGAGATCATCCGCTCGGTTGAATAGTAGCCTGCCTTCGCGGATTTTGGCGGGGAATAATCACAAAAAATTACGTAACTAATTACGTAATTATTTGTTATAAGGCTGATCAGGGAGCTTCACTTCGAAAAAGTAAAAGAATTCAAAACTGCGCCGCTTGGATCATAGGTTTCGACCGTAATTTCTTTTCCGCTTATTTTCACAATTCCGAAGCGACCCTGTCCCTGATTGGCGTATTCGGCAACGCCAGGACCGGGGAGGCTATGGTCAAAAGAATCTGTATCTCCGAAAACAAACTGATAAATAGTATTTTTTTCTTCGGGAAAAACTTTGGAGTCAATTTTTCGGCGACTCACGATATGCTCATGGCCGTTTATGACCGCTGTCACGTTATATTTATCAAAGATTTTCCAGAGCGCGTCTCGTTCATTCGTGTGCTTGTCCAGGCTTTCGCCAACTTTGGAGCTGACCGGAAAGGCGGGCTCGTGAAAAAATACGAAAGTATTGTCTTTTTTGTTTGCGGCTAGATCTGTTTCGAGCCACGCTCTTTGCTCGCTATTAATGTCATGCATAGTGGGTTTATCGCTTTCCAAAACAATAAAGTGCGAATTTTCGAAATCAAAGGAATAGGTTTGCTCGCTATATCCGGAGGGCCCATTGGTTGGAAAATCAAAACTGGATCGCCAGATGTTGTCAGTTTTATCACCGCCTGTGCGGTCATGGTTGCCTTGAGCCGCATAGGTTTTCGGCATAAGGCTCCCCACAATATTTTTCCAATTGCCATAGCCTTTCTCACATTTGTCATAACTGTCGCAGCTTCCCAAAAGATCGCCAACCGCAAAAACCATATCAGGATTAAGCTTTCTGATACTGGCCATCGCTTTTTGAAAATTCCCGTTAGGATCGTTGTTATTGAAGCGCTGGGTATCGCCGATAATCGCGAAAGAAAAACTATTTTCACCGGATGTTCCGGAAGAAGTTGGTTTGGGAGGCTCGTTTCGGGTGCCGGCGAACGGGTTTGAAACAGCTTCGCCAATTTTTTCTCCGATCTTGACGGCTTTTTCTTTCGCGTCATGCAATGTGCCGGCCAAAACGCCCTGGAATGATTTGAGCTGGGGAGTTGCCGCTACTGGCTTGTTTTCTGCAAGTATTTCTTTTTCGGGAACAACGAGAAAATAGGCCATGCTGGCAAAAGCTATGACAGAAAAAGCAATGACGACTGCGATCAGAATTTTTTTTGAAGAGGGTTTCACGCTTTTAGTATAACAGTAATGGATAAAAAATATAGCCACTGAAATAATTTGACAGGTTCTGGAGTAGGAGTATAGTGGTACCTAGGGGGGAGGTATAAGATGTAAAATATTATCTTATGGAGAAAGAAATTATCACCGCTCTCAAGAAAGCGCATAGCCATTCGGCTCGGGTAATTAAAATGGTTGAGAAAAAGGAATACTGCATTGATATTCTTCAGCAGAATTTGGCGGTCATCGGCCTTTTGAAGTCGGCCAATAATAAGCTGCTGGAGCGGCATCTCAACAGCTGTTTTGTGAGTGCGATGCGGGGGACAAATGAGAAGCGTAAGCAGGAAATGATCGACGAGATATTGAATATCAGCCGATTGTCGAGGTAATAATAAAATATAAAATAAATTTATGCGCTCAAAAAAAATTTATATCGAAGGGATGCATTGCGCGAGCTGCGGGAAAAACAAAGCCACCTGGCAGGATTGGCTGAACGCAGGCTTGGTCACGATTATCATTTTATTTTTATATCGTTTTTTTCAAAGCGCCGGCATCACTTCCGCGATTAACATTAAAAGCGCAACGCTGTCATACGGGGTTTCTTTTCTTATCGGCCTGGTCGCTTCTGTCTCCTCGTGCCTCGCAGTGGTGGGCGCGGTGATAATCGCTTTTTCGGAAAAATATCAAAGTAGCGGGAAAAGTTTTTTTGAGAGCGCTGTCCGGCCGAATTTATTTTTTCATACCGGGCGATTGGCGACATTTTTTCTTTTGGGCGGACTGCTGGGAATCATCGGCGGAGAACTGAACATCTCCGGCAATTTCATTTCCATCTATACGATCATCATCGCCGTGGTGATGGGGTGGCTGGGACTCAATATCCTGGGGATTGTTCCTTCGCTTTCAACTGTCGGGATCCGAATGCCCAAAAGTTTTAGCGGAAAATGGAAAGATCTGAAACAATCAGAACACAAAGCGGCTCCTTTTCTCCTTGGCGGGTTAAGTTTTTTTCTTCCCTGCGGGTTCACCCAAAGCATGCAGCTCTTTGCTCTCGCTTCCGGCAGTTTTCTGATCGGAGGCTTGAGCCTGTTTCTTTTCGCGCTGGGCACCGTGCCAACGCTTCTAATTCTGGGCATCACGGCTTCTTGGACCAGGAATCGGGGATTCGTCGTATTTCAAAAAGTGGCGGGGGCTCTTATCGTCATTTTTGCCATTTATACGCTCAATTCCGGCCTGGCCTTGAAAGGCGTGAAGACGAATGTTATCAGCTCAAATAGTA
>JAVHPA010000084.1:0-2565 GCA_036170345.1 Candidatus Moraniibacteriota bacterium | reverse complement strand
TAGACGACTACGCCCAAAAAACCCGGACGGGGATAGACCAAATAAAAAAAATCGAAGTTCCATTCGTGATGAAAGATCTCGACAAGTCCGCCCTTCAGCTCGCCATTTATACGCTTGATTTCAAAGACGATTTGGCCTTGAATCCCAGCGATCCGGCCAAGAGCCTGGCCGCTTTAAGCTCTCTTCAGACAGTGGGAGCCTCCGTTCTCCAGCTCCAGGAAAATTTCCAAACTATTCTCACGCAATATGGGATCACGGGGATAACGATAAAATAAAAAAATGAAAATAGCGTCAAAAAAATTCATAATCGCGCTTCTCCTTCTGGCCATGTTCACCGCAACCTTGCCAGCTCCCGCCCACGCCGATTATTGGGGCTCCTCTGAACAAGCCGTTTATCTCAAGCAGATGCTTGAAGAAATGTACAATAAAATACAGCAAACTATCGTGGCCAACCTCCGAATGATGGCTATCAAACTCATTATGAGCCGGCTGAATTCCATTTTTGGAGGCAAAGCCGGAGCGGGAGGGCCGAAAGTGATCGGCGACTGGCGGCAGTTTATTTACGGCGCGGCCGCGACCTATTCTATGCGGGCCACTAACGACTTTTTCCGCGGTATGCAAAGCGGCATCCCGGGACCCTTGGCCAACCGCATCGTCATCCCGGCCCAGAGAGCGGTGGCGGCAAGCTCAACCCCTCTGAAACCGGATCTGCAAAATTACGTCCGGGAAGGACGGGCGGATATGATTTTTCGGCAGGGCTGGGCGCAAAACCCCTGGGCGGCTTGGCGCCAATCCTTTATGCCTCAAAACGATATGGGTTCCATATACGCGCAAGGTTTGGCTGTCAAGCAGAATGCCTACAATACCCAGGCGGAAGTGAAAAAAGCGGAAGGCGTCGCCGGAGCGGGTTTTGAGGGCACCAAAAAAGGCGGTACTCCAGGAAACCCAGACTCGGGTCAAATCACGATGTCGGGATCGGCCGCCAAAGATATGCTTGTCAAAGCCCAAAGTATGCCGATTGATATGATCTCGATGGCCAGATCCATCCCGGACATTGCCGTCGGGATGGTGACCACGATGCTCACCCAGATGCTCAATCAGGGCTTCAATATGGCCACCATGAAGATCAACCAAGCAGCGAACTCGGTGGCCATTCCGAATATCCAGAGCCAGATTCAGAAAGGAAGAAAATAATTTCTAATTTCTAATTGACCTAATTGATCTAAACAAATCTCAAAACCCAATGATAAAAGATAAAATAAATATAAATTACAAATCCAAAATCACAAATTCCAAATAAATTCTAATGCTAAAAGCACAAAATCCAAAACAGTACGACCTCGAAGACAGAACACTGGAATTCAGCAAAAGAATTGAACCGCTTTCACAGGAAACGATCGAACTGGTGAAAATATTTGCTAAGATTTTGGAGAAGTGCGCTTGAAATATTTTTGAATTTTGTTATTTGTATTTATTTAGGATTTGTAATTTTGAATTTGGTACTTCAGTATAATGGAATTAACAAAACAGACAAGAAAACTCTACTCTCATTTTAATACTATTTTTTTTCGTCCCAAATACCGGCGGCCTTTTTTTGTTTTGGCTTTGGTTTTAATTGTTTTTCTTCTTCCGCTGGCCCAACACGCCTTGGCTGTCCCCACGGCCGCACCATCAGCAGGTGGTGCGGCATCTACAGTGGGAAGCTGGATTCTCGGAGGAGCTTCTGCTCTAGTAACACCGGTTTTGCAACTAATTGAATTTTTTTGCGGCATGCTGGTGTCGATAGCCGCCAATTTTTTGAGTTTTATGCTCAAGCCTGATCTCTATAACTTCACCACGGAGCCGATCATCGTTCAGGGCTGACAATGGTCCGCGACGTCTGCAATCTCTTTTTTCTCCTCATCCTTCTTTTCATCGCTTTTTGCACCATTTTGCAGATTGAAAAATACCATCTCAAAAAAACGCTGCTCACCCTGGTTATTATGGCGCTCCTCATCAACTTTTCCAAACCCATCGCCATTTTCATTTTCGACGGCGCCCAGCTTTTGATGAATTATTTTTTGGGCGCCATCGGAGACTATGGAACGACCGCGACTAATCTCTCTCAAATCTCAAGTATAATTGGTAAAGACTTGCCAAACTTTTCCAATACCTTTATCAGCGCTGCTAGTGGCGGAAGCGGATTCACGGGTGCTGCCATGCAATATCTTTTCGCCATTATTTTTTTGTTTATGTACGCCACAGCTCTTTTTGTCATCGGCATCTATCTCCTCATTCGGATTGTGGCGCTGTGGCTCCTTGTCATCATCTCTCCCTTGGCCTTCTTGGCGATGGCCGTTCCTGATTTCAAAAAAATGTCCAACGAATGGTGGGACGCGCTTTTCAAATATTCCTACGTCGGACCGGCCATGGCTTTTTTCTTATGGCTTTCGACGAAGCTCGCGACCTCATTTTTCGTTACTACAGCCAAAAAGTTTGGGAATAAGGTAGACATAATATCTATGGCAAATTTAATATCATTCATGACCATCATCGTTTTTCTCTACGCCTCGATCATCATGGCCC
>JAVHPA010000083.1:0-2573 GCA_036170345.1 Candidatus Moraniibacteriota bacterium | reverse complement strand
TGATAATACAGCCGCCACTTGGCGTTAAATAGTTTGCTGTCTTTAGTCATGCAGCTGCTTCTCCCCCTTTTTTTCTCAACTGACTTGCGCAGATATTCTGAGTCAACCCCAACCTTATCCAAAAGGAATCCCAGAATCCTTTGCACCGTAGCAGATTGATTTCGACCCAGTTCATTGAGCCTGTCCCAGTCAAAATTATCCCCATATTCCCTCATTTTTTCCAAAACCAAGTCAACGGAATGTATGGTTCTCCTGAACGCAAGCATATCAAGAATGGCTTTTTCCAAGGTGGCCATTTTTACCAGCCTGTTTTCAATCCGCGCTTCTTCCCAGCCATAATAATTCTTTTCAGTTGTTTTGATGAAATTATATATAGTACCCTGGATTTCTTTTTCTTTTTTTTGTTTCAGGCTTATGGAAGTTATTGTTCTAATATGCTGGTCAAATATTTTATAATATTGCAATGCTGATTCAAAAGATATGTAAGAATCTTTTTCTAAAATTTGAGCAATAATAAATTCAGAAATATTGGCAACCCCTCTTGATTCAAGGGTGGTAATATAGTAGATGCCTTTTTTGACCCTCACCAGCCAACCATTTTCCACCAGTTTTGATACTAAATTTCTTGTTTCTTGTCGTCCTAATTTGTCTTATAATTGTCCAAAAATTTGTTCAAAGTCAACAATTACCCCATATTCAGATATCAGGTTCTCCACTAAATTAAATTCTTTTTCTGATAAAATTGTCTTTTTTGTAGACATATAATAATATACTTAGTGTTATTATCTATATACATTTTAGACAAATACTTCTTTTTTGTCAAGTTTTTACTTATTTTTTTCCATATAATTATTGTATATGTGATGAAATGTCAACATTTTATAACATATGCATTATATATGTTATAAAATATGAGATAAGCAAAAGCTCATTTTTTGGCTATTTTAAGCGATTTTATAAGCAAAACGGTCCCGCTTAGCGGGACCGCAAGTATTATAATTCCGGAATTATAATTCTTTAGAATTGGGTTGTCTTTGTTCCTATTAAGCTATTAACGGCAAATATAACGACTAAACCGATCAGCCCCACAATCACTCCCGTAATGGAATAATACATCGCTTTCTTGGCTTTCTTTTGTTGGTCTTCGTCTCCGGCGGCCACCAGATACATAATTCCGCTGATCACGAAGCCAATAACGGCGAAAAATCCCAAAAGGCCCAGCGCCCACATCATCACGTTTCGGATTATTTCATAGATTGGCGCGACCGGCAGATTTGTTCCGGCCGGCGGCTGAAATTGCGCCAGGGCCGCAAAGGGAATAAGGAGCGCTCCCGCGCCGATTTTTCCCAACATTTTTATTTTTCTTTTCATCGTTTCACCTCCTTTCCTAAATTTAAAAAATATTAAACTAAATTTTTCTTATCCGGCCACGAGACTCATAACCTGCTGAACAATCACCAGCGACGCGGCGGCTATCGCTATTCCAATGATGGAATATGTCACCGCCTGTTTTCCTTGCTTGTAGCGCGCTTCGTCACCGGCCGCGGTGAGCATCCAGATCGCTCCCAAAACTATTCCTATTATACCAAGGATGCCCACGATTGACAAAAGAAATCTCAACACGTTCGTCGCCACCATAAGAAGTTTCGAACCGCTGCCACTGCCGCCGTTCAGAATCAGCATCATATCGGAAAGAAAGTAGGGAGCGGCGATGACCAGCGCGATGCCCACGAAAGCGTAAGTTAGAGTTTTTTTGGCCCGTTCAGCCATCTCCTTGCTGCCGGCCGAAATCATATACATTATGCCGCCGATGATTATGAAAACAACGGCGACCGTTCCGGCAATTCCCTGGACATATCTCATCGCCTGCATGAAAAGATCTCCGAACGAGTTGGCGCTGATGGGATTCGTAACGGATTCGGCGCTAACCTGGTTTGCAATAACAAGGCTGACGGCGATTGCGAAAAAAAATATTAGTAATGCCGGGAAAATGATTTTCTTTTTGTTATTTAACATAAATACAGTTTAAACCAGTTATTCGTATATTCGTATTTAATTCGTAATTCGTAGAGATTTCAACCGCCCATTAATTGAACAATCTGTTGCGCGATCACCAGCGCCCCGATAGCTATGGCAATCCCAAGAATTGAATAAGTGACCGCCTGTCTTCCTTGCTTGTAACGTTTTTCGTCGCCAGCCGCCGAAAACATCCAAATGCCGCCGATGATAAGGCCGATGATCGCCAGCGACCCCGCGATCGAAAGAAGGAGCCCCAGCACGTTCATCGCGATCCGGACCGCCGATGAAGTCGTGGCGATTCCCGAAGCATTGCCGCCCAATATGTTGATTATTTCTTTCCAGAAAACCGGCGCCGCCACAACGATCGCCAATCCGCCCGCGGCATACATAACTGTTTTTTTCGCCTGCACGGCCAGGCCGCTTTTGCCGCCCTTATCATCAGTCACCACGCTGCCGCCGGAAATTATATACATCGCCCCGCCGATGACGATGAAAACAATGGCGATCGTCCCGGCCACGGCGTTGAGATACCCCTGGGCATTGGTCAGAAGCTG
>JAVHPA010000082.1:0-12303 GCA_036170345.1 Candidatus Moraniibacteriota bacterium | reverse complement strand
CGCGTCACTGATAATGACGAGGTCCGAGGTTCGAGTCCTCGATCGCCCACAATTGTTACTTCTATGGGCTGTTAGCTCATCTGGTAGAGCGCCGCTTTTGCACAGCGGAGGTGGCCGGTTCGAGTCCGGCACAGTCCAAAACGAAAAAGATTATTATCTTATGCAGAAATTTTCGGGTTTCTGTTTTTTGTTTTTAGAATTGACGATTTGGAGATAAAAATATAAATTGAATACAGGCAAGAATAGCCATCATTGATGGCTTCAATAAATTTCCTCGGGGGGTCACCATGCAGAATATAGCGAGGGTCGTTCTTTCGTTTGTTATTCCCTTTATTGCGGCTTGTGGCGTAGATATGCCGCTTAATCCCGTGACTTGCTCGGGCGTGCCGCAAAAAGTGGAACCCGTTGCAGTTCCATATAAGGGGGGTCGTATTGTGGGATACAGGGTGGAAACTGCTGACTGTATCCTAACCTCACCGTATGACACATTACTTGGTGAAGCTGCATCTCTTTTCGGAGGATCAGGAACCATAGATGAGGCCAAGTTGATTCTTCTCCGTTCGGAGATGGAGGAGGCTAGATCTAAGGGAGCAATGGTAAGCTTTTTTGGCGACAAAGTCGGTCAATCAGATGGAAAAATAGTGGTGGTACTTTGGAGGTACGAATACAAACACAAGCAGTACCGTCAAATTTACGGACAGTACAAGTGGGGGCAAGATGATGCTCCTCCAAACTAATGTAAAAAAAGCAAGCTCCGCCAGGAAACGCAGTCCCCCCCTGGCGGAGTTATCATTTTAGGAGAAGTGTTTTTCTACTAGCACGAACAACTTTTCATTTCTTCCGTGACTTCGATCGGATATTTTCCTGTGAGGCAGCCATAGCAAAAGTTTTTTGAATTTTCCCCCAGGCATTTTTTGAGGCTTTCGATCGTCTGATAGCGCAAAGTGTCCGCGCCGATTTTTTTGCAAATCTGGGAATCCGTATTTGACGAGGCGATCAGTTCCTCCTTTGTCGGCGTGTCTATGCCGAAATAACAGGGGCTGATGATCCGCGGACAGCCGACGCGGAAATGAATCTTTTTCGTTTTCCCGGCCGCCTTGATAAGACTAATGATCTTCTGGCTTGTTGTGCCCCGGACGATCGAATCGTCGATTATTACGGCTCTTTTTCCTTTCAAAATTCCTCTCATGGGAAAAAGCTTAAGCTTTGTGCTTAAATTGCGAATTTCCTGGTCCGGCTCGATGAAGGTGCGGCCTATATAATGGCTGCGAAGTATGCCCATCTCAAATGTTATGCCGTTCGCTTGTCCGTATCCGAGCGCGATAAAATTCGACGAGTCGGGAACTGGAGTGACCAGATCCGCGGATATGTGGTCGTTTTTGGCGAGCTCCTTGCCGAGAAGTTTCCTGAAGTTTGCGATTTCATGGCCAAAAACAAAACTGTCCGGGCGGGAAAAATAAACAAGCTCAAAAAAGCATTGGCCGAAATTCTTGGGCTTTGGGAAAGGATAAAGAGACTTGGCTTCGTTTTTTGAAATTACCAGAACTTCCCCCGGGTTAATGTCGCGAACAAATTTTGCCTCGACAAGCCGAAAGGCGCAATTTTCTGAAGCCAAAACATATGATTCCTTCATTTTTCCGAGTGACAACGGCCTGAAGCCGAAGGGGTCTCTCGCGGCAATAAGTTTGTTTTTTGCAAGAATAAGGAGGGAATAGGCGCCTTTTGCCTGGGAAAGAGCGTCAATCAGTTTGTCCTCAAGCTTTTTCTTTTTTGAAAATTTCATGAGATGGAGGATCACTTCCGTGTCGGAATTGCTCTCGAACTTGACCCCTCTCTTTCTCAAGCTTTTTTTCAGTTCTGTGGCGTTCACAAGATTTCCATTATGGCATATGGCAACCGTTTCTTTCCCGAAATTCATGACAAACGGCTGAGCGTTTTTTATCATCGAGCTTCCCGCGGTTGAATAGCGGATGTGTCCGATCGCAAAATCCCCCGAGAGTTTTTTAAAATCTTTTTCCTTGAAGATGGATCGCACCAGACCCATTTTCTTGACCAGTGTTATTTTCTCCTTATCTGCCGAGGCGATACCCGCGCTTTCCTGCCCCCTATGTTGAAGGGCGTAAAGCATAAGATAAGTCTTGGCGACCGCGTCTTTATCGTTTGTGATTCCGGCGATTGCGCACATAAAATGACCTGCCCGAAATGCTTTGATGCTTCTTCGGGCGATTACACATAAAAATACAACTAGGCTTGTTTTGCGGAAGTATCAAAATACCGAAGCATTTCAAAGCAGGCGGGTTTGAAAATTATTTTTCCCAAAACAACAACCAGCCACATTGATCTTGATTTTGTGGGCTATCTTTTCTCGTATCGATTATTTTTTCTATCTGTCTTTTATGTTTTTATTGTAATAAATATCGAGAAGGATAGCAAATAATGAATTCTGAAAAATTTTGTCGCTTCCCAACTTCCGGTGTTGGGAAAGTATTAAAAAAATGAGGGGCCGACACGACGTGGCGGCCCAGGGTAAGGGGGAAAAGAGTTAAAAGGCGTTATTGACGACGATGATAGTTGCCGTTTAATGGAGTTATTCTTCCACATACTTGGCACTGCATCGAGGTCGCCTCTAGTTTTACAGGATTCGCAATCCTTCGGTCATCCGAGAATCCGATCGATACATTTGGGCTTCCGCAACCCTTCTCTGGGCATGTAAGAGAGAAGTTTTGTTTAAGCCAATCGGCAATATCCGTGAGACATAAATGTAGATCTAATGCAATGGGTTCCGGAATCTCCATCTTAATTAAGCCTCCCCGGGAATTTTCCCAAAAAATAACCAGTAATTTTACTGGAATATATCTCCTAATTCAATTTTAATTCGCGCAAAAATTGTTGGCAAATAATTTTTCCGAAAAAATTTGACACTATTTTTTGAAGAATATATAATACTAGAATCACGAAAGTAAATTAAAAATTGAATAATTTCGCCCCACACCAATTCCGATCAGCTTTTGCGAATTAATAAAAGTTTATAAGCGAAGCGGCTTCGCCTTACCGAAAAGATTATTTCAGATTATTCGATTGAATTGGAACGGGGCAAGTATCAAGAGCGCAGCGAGGGAGATAGCCCTGTGACCTGCCAGCAACCTTCTCGGATGAAAAGTCCGGGAGCGGGTGCTAATTCTATACCACTTAGTGGAAAGATGCCTAATTATCTAGATAATCTTTCCTCGTTGGAAGGATTTTTTATTAATTTTAATTCTCAAAGCTAAGTTTTTCCCTTCCGCCAAGCAAGTTGGCGGAATTCCTCAAAGCTTAGCTTTAGGCAAAAAAAATGATCTATAAACCAAAGATTTACACAGTCGAGAGCGTGACTTCCGGGCATCCGGACAAAATTTGTGACCAGATTTCTGACGCGATTCTGGACGAGTGCCTTCGCCAGGATCCCATGAGCCGGGTTGCTATGGAAGCGTTTGGCGGCCACGGCCTTTTGATTGTGGGAGGTGAAGTGACGACCAAAGCCGAAGTTGATTTCGAAAAAGTGGCGAGAGACGTTTATAAAGAGATTGGATACGAGGATAATTTGAAAGTGATCGTGAATGTTGTCAAGCAATCCCCGGATATCGCTCAAGGCGTGGATACCGGAGGAGCCGGGGATCAGGGAATTATGTACGGGTACGCGACAGACGAAACACCGGAATTTTTGCCAAAAGGCATAGTACTGGTCAATAAACTCGCCAAGGGACTGGAGGATCTGCGAAAAAGCGGGGAAATAAAGTGGCTGCGTCCGGACGGGAAAGCCCAAGTGACGATTGACGGAAAAACAGGAAATGAAGTGAAAACCATTTTGATAAGCACCCAGCATGACGAAAATATCAGCCAAGAAGAAATTCGGGAAACTCTAATCGAAAAACTTATAAAGCCTATAACGGGAGATATTTCCGGAGTTGAAATTTTGATAAATCCCACCGGAAAATTTGCCATCGGCGGATTCGAAGGCGATACGGGGCTCACGGGTAGAAAAATTATGGTGGATACTTACGGCGGCCTGATCCCTCACGGCGGAGGCTGCTTTTCCGGTAAAGATCCGACAAAAGTAGATCGCAGCGCCGCCTATATGGCCCGCTACGTGGCGAAAACCCTGGTGGCCGAAGGGAAGGCTAAAGAGTGCTTAGTTTCGGTCGCCTACGCGATCGGCCGGGCGGAGCCGGTCATGACTGAAGCCCTTAATGAAAAAGGAGAGAGCATTCGCGAATCAATTGATGGCAGATTCGATTTTCGTCCCAAAGCCATTATTGAAAAATTGGATCTGCGCCGGCCGATCTATAAAAAAACAGCCGCTTACGGCCATTTTGGAAAACCGGGACTGCCCTGGGAAGATATCGGATAAAGTTATCCACAGCAATGTGTATATTTATCAGTTATTTTCTGGTATAATTATTACAGCAAAATAAAAAAAATTGGAAGGAGGTGAATAAATGGAATCAGTTCAAACTTGGGGAGAAGCGATCACTATTTCTCTCATCAGCCTTTGGGAGAGGTTTGTAAATTTTCTTCCGGCTTTGGTCGGGGCGATTTTGGTTTTCGTAGCGGGCTGGATCGTGGCCGTAGCGCTCGGAAAGGTTGTAGAACATATTGTGAAAATGGTAAAGGTGGATGAAATGATGGAAAAAGCCGGGACGAAAGGGAGATTCAAAAAAGCGGGAGTGGATCTGAATTTGGCCAAATTTTTCGGCGGTCTGGTAAAATGGTTCCTGGTTCTGGTTTTTTTGATGGCGGCGACAGATATTCTGAAACTGACGCAGGTCACCGGCTTTCTCAACAGTATCGTTCTCTATCTCCCGAATGTGATTGTGGCGGCCATAATTTTAGCGGTTGCGTTCCTGGTGGGCAATTTCGTGTTCGCGGTGGTGAAAGGCAGCACTAAAGTGGCCGGGATCGTTTCAGCGACTCTTTTGGGAACAGTCGCGAAATGGGCTATCGTCGTTTTTGGATTTTTGGCAGCTCTCATTCAATTGGGAGTGGCGTCATCGCTTATTAATACTCTTTTTATCGGTTTAGTGGCTATGCTGGCGCTGGCTGGAGGACTGGCTTTTGGCTTGGGGGGGAAAGATGAAGCTGCGGCAATTCTCAAAAAGCTGCGACGAGAAATTTCCGAGAACCATAGTCAGGAATAGTCGCATATAAAAAGGAAAATCGGGGGATTTTTAGGACAGTTCATAACATGTTCTTTTTGGGTTGTCTTTTTTAATTTTACATTAGACTGTTGTTAAGCTAATATTAAAAAGTTATCAAGATATAATTTAGCAATAATTTCGATGATATTCGCCAAACTATTCGGTTCGGCCGAAAAACAAGCCAATAAATTGAAACCGCTGGTGGATAAGATAAATGAGCTCGAAGCTCAAATACTTAAATTATCGGACGAAGAGCTGAAAGCAAAAACGGGGGAATTTCGGGAGCGGGTCAAAAAAGGAGAAAATCTGGACGATATTTTGCCGGAAGCCTTTGCCGTGGTTCGAGAAGCGGTAAAGAGAGTGGATGGGAAAAGACTTTTCGACGTTCAGCTCATGGGAGGGATCACGCTTCACGAGGGTAAGATTGCCGAAATGAAAACGGGGGAAGGAAAAACCCACACGGCGACCACGGCGGTATATCTGAACGCGCTTTCCGGGAAAGGCGCGCATGTAGTGACGGTCAATGACTATCTCTCTCGAAGAGACACTAACTGGATGGGACCGATTTATCATTTTATGGGGCTTTCTGTCGGTTGCGTGCAACATGACCAGTCTTTTTTGTATGAGCCGAAAGTGATCGATGACAACGAAGTCAGCGTCGAAATGGAAAACTTGAAATCGGTAACGCGCCGAGTTGCCTACGCGGCCGATATAACTTATGGCACGAACAATGAATTTGGTTTTGATTATCTTCGCGACAATATGGCGCAGAGCCTGGAGCAGCAAGTCCAGCGCGAACTCAATTTCGCCATTGTTGACGAGGTGGACAGCATTTTGATTGACGAAGCTCGGACCCCGCTTATTATCAGCGCGCCGGACAGCGAATCAACTAAACTCTATCAGAAATTTGCTCAAGTTATTCCCCGACTTCAAAAGGAAGAAGATTACACCGTCGATGAAAAAATGCGGGCGGTGTCTTTGACGGAGAAAGGAATATCGGAAATTGAGAAAATACTTGGAATAAAAAATATTTATGACGTTTCAAAAATTTCCTATGTCCATCAGCTGGAACAGGCTCTGAAGGCCAATATTCTTTTCAAGCGCGACCGGGATTATGTCGTGAAAGAAGGTCAGGTGATCATTGTCGACGATTTCACGGGGCGGCTTATGCCGGGTCGGAGATATTCCGAAGGTCTTCATCAGGCGATCGAAGCCAAAGAAAACGTGGAAGTGCAAAAGGAAAGCCGGACATTGGCAACCATCACTTTCCAGAATTATTTCCGAATGTACGGGAAATTGGCCGGAATGACTGGAACGGCTCTCACGAGCGCCGAAGAATTCAATAAAGTTTATAAGCTGGAAGTGGTGCCTATCCCAACTAATCAGCCGATGATCCGGAAAGATTTAGCGGATATGGTTTATAAAACGGAAAATGGAAAATTCCAGGCGGTGGTGGAAGAGATCAAAAAAAGGCACGAACATGGCCAGCCGGTGCTGGTGGGCACGATTGCCATTGAAAGATCGGAAGTTCTGCATGAAATGCTCGAGCGGACCGGGGTGCCGCACGAAGTTCTCAATGCCAAAAATCATGAAAGAGAAGCTATGATTATCGCTAACGCCGGCCAAAAAGGAGCGGTGACGATCGCGACCAATATGGCCGGAAGAGGAACGGATATAAAGCTTGAGGAAGGCGTGGTGGGGTTCGGAGGTCTCCATATTCTTGGCACGGAACGCCACGAAGCGCGCCGGATTGACAACCAGCTTCGAGGACGCGCCGGCCGGCAGGGAGATCCGGGATCGTCACAATTTTTTGTTTCGCTTGAGGATGAGCTGATGCGCCGTTTCGGCGGGGACAAGGTAAAAAGCATTATGGACCGCTTTGGTCTTCCGGAAAACCAGCCGATCGAAAATAAAATGATATCAAGGTCAATTGAAAGCGCCCAAGCAAAAATCGAGGGCTTCAACTTCGATATCCGAAAGCACGTTCTGGAATACGACGACATCATGAACAAGCAGAGGGAAGTGATCTATAAACGGCGCAAAGAAATTATGTCCAAGGCGTCGCTCAAAGACGATTTGATCGACCTGATCGAAGCGGATATCGAGCAGATTGTCGGTTTGCATACCGCTGGTTATTCGGAAGACTGGAATCTAGAAGAAATTGCCAAGGAAGTGAACGCCATTTGTTCTTCCTGCGCGGACGTCAAAAAATTATCCGAAATCCAAAAATCGAAAAACGAAATAAACGACGCTCAAAAGATCAGTAAACTGATCGAATACCTGAAGGGTCTGGCTAAGGAAGTTTACGGCAAAAAAGAACAGGAAGTCACGCCCGAAATAATGCGCCAGATCGAAAAAGCGGTCTATCTTCGCTCCATTGACACTTTTTGGATGAATCATCTGGACGATATGGATTATCTTCGCGAGGGAATTGGTCTCCGCGGCTATGGTCAGCGCGATCCGCTGGTGGAATACAAAAAAGAAGGCTATCTACTATTTCAAAATTTGCTGGCGAGCATCAGCTCTCAAGTCGTAAGCACGATTTTGAAAGTCGGGATCGTGAAAGAAGAACCCGCTCCGCAAAAAAGCATCTTGGAAGACGCCAAATATCAAGGCGCCGAAGAAGCCCCCGTCCAATTCGGCGCGGTCAAAGACGAGGGCAAAATTCCCATCGGACAAACCATCGTTAACAAAACCGAAATCGGCCGCAACGATCCCTGCCCATGCGGGAGTGGTAAGAAGTATAAAAAATGCTGTGGCCGTTAAGATATAAAAAGCTTGCTCCGTGGTCACGTAGCGATTTTACGGGATGTTGCGGGAAATAATTAGTTTCGAGGTTTCACCTCGATAGAATAAAATTCTATGTTTTGGAAAAAGAAAAAAGACGAGGATGGCGGCGATAAGCAGAAAATGGGAATGTTGCAGCGGCTGGCGATGAAGAGGCTGGAAAAAATGGATCCTAAGGAAAGAGAAAAACTGATGCAAAAAGCCATGAATCCAGAAAATATCGCGAAGAACAAGGATAAAATTCTGGAAACAATGGAGCAAATGAAAGCTTCCGGACAATTGACTAACGATCAGATCGAATTGGCGAAGGAAAAACTGGGATTATAGCAAAATGAAATCAGATTCAAAAAATATAGAAAAACTTCTTGATTTTTTAGCAATTGCCGGAAAATTGAAACAGGCAATCCGATTTTCGGCGGCGAAAAAAATAAAAGGCGATTCATCAGCTGATCATTCCTGGCGGCTGGCAATCATGGTTTTTTCTGTTGCGCGGGAATTGAAATTGAAATTGGACATTGAAAAAGCGATGAAAGTCGCATTAGTCCATGATATTGCCGAAGGGATAACAGGAGAAATAGACTATCGCCTGATTTATTTCGGTAAAATTTCAAAAAAAGAAAAGAATGTTCTCGAGAAAAAAGCAATGCAAAAAATTCGCAAAATTGCGCCGCCGAAACTGGGAAAAGAAATTTTCGAACTTTGGGAAGATTACGAGAATAGCCGATCTAGGGAAGCAAAGTTTGTGAAAGCTCTCGACAAAATAGAAACGACGCTTCATCTTTTGGAATCCGGCCACAAAACATATGATTTTCCGGAATTAATAGCGATGTATCCCCAAAAAGCCGTTGCTGATTTTCCGGAATTGAAGGAAATGCTTCGTACGGTACAAAAAAGATTGAAGAGCGAATTTCGAAGAGGAAAATTTCTTTGGAAAAAAGAATACGATTTAGTTTAAATCAAGCATTCCTTTTTTTGCCAACGAAGAGGAAAAGTGTTAGAATAACAGCAATGAGAAGTAAAAAAGAAGCAGTCAAAAAACTTCTTTCCGAAGGAGGAATTGAGGAAATTATCGGAAGAGCGGAACTGGAAAATAAATTGTTGTCCGGGAAGAAGCTCACAGTCAAATTCGGAGCCGATCCGACGCGGCCCGATTTGCATTTGGGCCATGCGGTGGCTCTTCGCAAAATGCGCGAATTTCAAGAACTAGGGCATAAGGTAGTTTTTCTCATAGGCGACGCAACGACCAAGATAGGAGACCCGACCGGAAAAGACAAGACGCGGCCGATGATGAGCGAAGCGGAAATCAAGAAAAACGCGGCGACCTATGTGAAGCAAGCCTCCAAAATTCTCAAAACCGACAAAAAACTGCTCGAAATTCGTTTTAATTCCGAATGGTTTTCGAAAATGAGTTTCTATGATTTTTTGAAACTGATGACGATGACCACCACGGCGCGAGTTCTTGAACGGGATATGTTCCAAAAAAGAATGAAGGACGGACGCGACGTGGGTCTCCACGAACTAATGTATCCGATTATGCAAGGATACGACAGCGTGATCCTCAAGGATGATGTGGCGATGCTCGGCAATGACCAGAAATTCAACGAACTGTTCGGAAGACATTATCAGGAAAAATTCGGCCAAACACCGCAAGCGATGATGATTATGAAACTTTTGGTCGGAACGGACGGAAAAGAAAAAATGAGCAAGTCTCTCGACAACTATATCGGCATCACGGAAAACGCGGATCAGATATACGGAAAAATTATGTCTATTCCAGACGGAGTGCTGGAGGAATATTTTGAACTGGCGACAGAATTAGACTTCGGTAAAATAAAAGAAAAAAATCCCCGGGATACGAAAATGAGACTAGCCTATGAAGTTGCAAAAATATATCACGGCGAAAAAGCAACCAGAAAAGCGCAGGAAAATTTCGTGAAAGTATTTCAAAGAAAAGAAGCGCCGGCTAAAATAAAATTCCTAAAAGTTAGCGCAGACAAAATTAAACTTACCGAATTCATGATAAAAGCAGGAATGGCAATGAGCATTTCTGACGCGCGCCGGAAAATTGAGCAAGGAGGAGTGTCCTTAGGCGGGAAAAAAATTATTGATTATAAATTTGAATTAAATAAAAAAGACCACAATAGCAAAATTATAAAAGTCGGTAAATTGCATTTTTGTAGAATAGAATTTAAATAATTTCATGGCCAATAGGCATTTACTTCGTTCTATCGCTTTGCAAAGTCTCTATGAGTGGGATTTTCGCGATAAGAAAGGTGAAAAAATAGACGAGATAATCCGCCACAATATAGAAGAATTCGCGCCGGGAATTGACGACGCGGCTTTTATCCACTATCTTGTCTCGGGAGTTCTCAAGCGCCGCGGAAAAATTGACGCGCTGATCGAAAAATGCGCTCCCGAATGGCCGCTCGAGCAAGTGACGGTGGTTGACCGCAATGTTTTGCGGCTGGGAATTTTTGAGCTGGTTTTCGGAAATTATGAAGAAGTTCCGCCGAAAGTGGCGATCAACGAAGCCATTGAACTCGCCAAAACATTCGGCGGGGAATCGTCAGGACGGTTCGTGAACGGAGTGCTCGGAACAATTTATCGGGAAATGGGAGAGCCATTAAAAGATGATAAAAATGAAAAAGTAGGGAAGGGAGAAAGTGCGGAAAAATAACCAATTATAATTTTAATTATTAAAAAATTTCTAATTTCTAATTTCTAATTTCTAAACAATATCTCCGCCAGAGGCGCCTGCCCGAATTGCTTTGCAAATCAAAGCAGGCGGGGATCAGCCTTTGGCTGAAAAATATCTTTTGTTTAGAGTTTAGCGCTTAGAGCTTGAAACAATATGAAGTAATGCAAAAAGATATTGCAGAACTCGAGAAAAAATTAAAAGTAAAATTCAATAATACTAAGCTTCTCCAGCAAGCCGTCACGCACCGGTCATATCTGAACGAAAACCGCGGTTATGAATTGGACCACAACGAACGTCTGGAGTTTCTGGGCGACGCGGTTTTGGAATTGGTTGTCACGCAATATCTTTATAACAATTTTCCCAATCCCGAAGGAGAACTCACGAACTGGCGAGCGTCGCTAGTGAACAAGGATATGCTGGCCAGTGTTTCCCGTGGTTTGGAAGTGGGCGAGTTTCTTCTTATGAGCCGGGGAGAAGCCAAAGACACGGGCAGGGCGCGCGAATATCTCCTGGCCAACGCTCTCGAAGCGATAATCGGAGCGATTTATCTTGATCAGGGATATGATCCGTCAAAAAAATTCATTCTGGATAATATCGTGGTCCATCTGGAAAGAGTAATCAGGGAAAAATTGTATCTCGATCCGAAATCTCTTTTTCAGGAAGAGTCCCAAGACAAAGTCGGCATCACTCCGAACTACAGGGTTATTTCGGAAACGGGACCGGACCATAACAAAAAATTCGTGGTGGGAGTTTATCTGGAAGAAGACGAAGTGGCTCAAGGGGAAGGGGCGTCAAAACAGGAAGCCCAAAGAAACGCGGCCAAGAACGGACTTGAGGCGAAAGGATGGTAATAAAAGTCCGACTTTGAGGAATTTCCCGACGAATAGTCGGGAAAGGAAAAAGTCGAACTTTGGATAATCAAAAAACAAAAAGTGTATCTCAAACGCATTGAATTAACCGGCTTTAAATCTTTTGCAACCAAGACCATTTTGGATTTTTTGCCGTCCTGCAGTTTGGCTAAAAACGGAAAAAACTGCGGCATAACGGCCATTGTCGGGCCGAACGGCAGTGGAAAAAGCAATGTGGCGGATGCGATCAAATGGGCGATGGGGGAGCAATCGCTCAAAAGTCTGCGGGGAAAGAAATCGGAAGACGTCATTTTTGCCGGTTCCGGAAAAAAGTCGCAACTGGGAAGCGCCAAAGTGTCGCTTTTTTTTGATAATTCCGACAAGGGCATACCGCTTGAATTTGAGGAAGTTATTATTTCGCGAAAAATATACCGGAGCGGCGAAGGAGAATATTTCATAAACGGCAACAAGACGCGCCTGATTGACATTTCCGACCTTTTGGCCAAAGCCGGGGTGGGCCAGAGAAGCTATTGCATTATAAACCAGGGAATGGCCGACTCCGTTCTCAACGCTACGCCGATCGAGCGAAGGATCACCCTTGAAGAAGCGGCGGGGGTGAAACCCTATCAGATGAAAAAGGAGAGATCTCTTCGAAAATTGGACTCAACGAAGAACAATCTTGAGAGGATCGGAGATCTGGTCAAAGAAATCGAACCGCATCTCAAAGTCTTGAAGCGGCAATCGGAAAAAGCCCAAAAAGGGGAAGCAGTGACGCTTGCCCTCAAGGAAAAACAAA
>JAVHPA010000081.1:0-2723 GCA_036170345.1 Candidatus Moraniibacteriota bacterium | reverse complement strand
TTTTTATTTTTGAGATCGTTATGAAAAAATTTCAGAATCTTGTCCAAAAACCACTGCTTCTGGTCATGGTTCACTTTTTCAACGCTTTCGAATATCCCCGCGTCAATCCCGTTTTTCTTGATGGTCGAGATTAGCGCCTTCACGTCTTTCGGAAAGCAAGATCCTCCATAACCGATGCTCGAGTAAAGGAAAGATTTTCCGATGCGGCTATCGCTGCCGATTCCTTCCTTGATCATCTGAATATTCGCTCCCACTTTCTCCGCCAGCCTCGCGAGATTGTTCATAAAAGAAATTCTGGTCGCGAGCATCGAATTGGCGGCGTATTTTGTGAGTTCCGCGCTGGCCCGATTCATAAAAATCACCCGGAAGCCCTTTCTCATAAACGGCCCATATACTTTTTGTAATTCGTTTATGGTGTTTTTATCTTCGGCGCCGATGATCACCCGGTCCGGCTTCATAAAATCATCCACCGCGCTTCCTTCTTTCAAAAATTCGGGATTGGAAGCCACGCTGAAGCGCAATTTCTTTTTTCTTTTTTTCAGTTCTTCGGAAATGATCTGTTCCACTTTCTTTCCCGTGCCAACCGGAACTGTTGATTTTTGGACAACTATTTTTGGTTTATTCATATTTTTCCCTATTGTTTCCGCCACTCCGAAAACAGCGCTCAAATCAGCGTCCCCGTTGTCCTTGGCCGGAGTTCCGACCGCAACAAAAAGAATATCATTGTCTTCAACGGCCTTCTTTGAATTGCTCGTGAAAAATAATCTTTTTTCTTCGATGTTCTTCTGGATTAGTTCCTCGAGCCCCGGCTCATAGATCGGACAATTTCCCTTTTTGATGAATTCGATTTTTTTCTTGTCTATGTCGACGCAAGTGATCGTATTGCCAGATTGAGCCAAGCACGCTCCCGACACCAAGCCGACGTATCCGGTGCCGAATATCGCTATTTTCATAGTTATTTTTTTAGAAATTATTTGTTCTTATGATACTCCCGATACCACTCCACGAAATTCTTTATGCCCTTTTCAATTCTCGTTGTCGGTTTCCAGCCGAGTTTTCGCAACTTCCTGATATCCGCCACGGTTGCTGGCACATCGCCCGGCTGGATCGGCATCATTTTTTTCTTGGCTTTCTTTCCCAAATTCTGTTCGATGACTTCGATATAGCGCATCAGAGATTCCTCCTTATCCCCGCCGATGTTCACAATGCCGTACCCTTTGCATTTGTCGAGCACAGTTATAGTGCCGGAAACAATATCGTCCACGTAGGTGAAATTGCGGCTCATTTTGCCGTAGTTGAAGACCTTGATCGGCCGGTTTTTCGTGATCGCGTCGGTGAAAAGAAAAAGCGCCATATCCGGCCGCCCCCAGGGGCCGTAAACCGTGAAAAAACGCAAGGCCGTCACATTGAGCCCGTAAATATGGTGATAAGTATGCGCGATCAATTCATCGGCTTTTTTGGAAGCCGCGTAGGGCGAAATCGGCGTATCGACTGGATCGGATTCGGAAAACGGCTGTTTTTTGTTGTTGCCATAGACCGAAGACGAGGAAGCGAAGACGAAATTCTTGATCTTATAGCGCGCGGCCGCCTCCAGAAGATTCAGACTTCCCATCACATTCACGTCAAAATACAATTTCGGATCGCGAAGAGAATTGCGCACTCCCACCATGGCGGCAAGATGGACAATTTTGTCGAAGCGTTCGATTTTGAATATTTTTTCAATGAGTTTGCCGTCGCGGATATCGCCTTTGTACAGTTTAAATTTGTATCCCTTGAGAAAAATTTTGATCCGGTCGCGCTTCAGTTGAGGATCATAGTAGTCGTTGAAGTTGTCAATTATGACAATCTTGTCGCCCCGATCCATCAGTTTTTTGGCCAGATTCGAACCGATGAACCCCGCTCCCCCCGTAATGAGAATTTTCATTTGGTTGTTATTATTGATATTGTGCCTGTTGTTTCAGTATACTCTCAAAATCCGGTAATTTCCACTTTGCGAATATGCACGGGTGAGTTGTTCGATCGTGCCAAATTTTTCATAATTATATCATAATGGCGAATTTTTCACTATTATCGGCAATTTCTTTACTTTCCTGCCTTTCTAATATATTATTTAAGCAATTACTATTAGCTTGATTTCACGAAAAATGGAAACGAAGCAGCCTAAAGTTTATCTCGTAATTCCTGCCTTTAATGAAGGGGAAATCATAGCGGAGGTAATCGATGAAATCAAAAAACACGGTTTTTCAAATATAATCGTGGTTGATGACGGGAGCAAAGACGATACTTACGAAAAAGTAAAAAACATCGGCGGAATAGTGATTCTAAGGCATAAACTTAACCGAGGTTACGGCGCGACGGTCAAAACCGGCGTGGAAGCGGCCAAAATTATGGATGCCGATATCGTGGTGACTTTTGACGGAGACGGCCAGCATGATCCGGGAGATATTTCCGAACTGATTTCCCCAATTATCAATTCTGATTATGATGTCATCTTGGGAACCCGGCTGTTGGACACCGCCGGAATGCCTTTTCATAAAATTGTCGCTAATCAAATAGGAAATTTTTTTACCTGGCTTCTGTTTGGGATTTGGGTAACTGACAGCCAGTCAGGATTTCGAGCTTACTCCAGAAAAGCCATAGATTTGATAAGCACAAAATCCGAGAAATATGAATATTCCAGCGAAGTTATCAGGGAAATAAAAGTTTATAGGTTAAAATACAAA
>JAVHPA010000080.1:0-2780 GCA_036170345.1 Candidatus Moraniibacteriota bacterium | reverse complement strand
ATCCCCGCGAAATGTGAGTGTCCGGACATAATTGCATTTATGGACTTATTTAGCTTAATATAATACTAGCTTGTTGAGAAGCATATTTCAAGGAGAAACAATGAACATAATAATTTCCGGAAAAGTTGTGCGGGGAAAGGGTAAAGGAAAAAAACTGGGTTTTCCGACTATTAATATTGAGCTAAAAGATAAGGTGGGAAGTGGGGTTTATGCGGGTTCGGTTAATATCGATGGAAAAAAATATAAAGCCGGCATTTTTGTAAATAGCGATGGAACATTACTTGAGGCTCATATAATTGGATTTTCGAAAGATTTGTATGGAAGAGAAATTAAAATCGAAATCGGAAAAAAGATTCGCGAAGTAATGAAATTTGAGAAGGATAAGAAAGTAAAGAAGCAGATTAAAAATGATATTGAAAAGATATGTTCACTGGAATAATAAAGAAAGTATCAACAGTTGAAAAAGTTTCTTGGCAGAAGGGGAGTCTTTTTGTCGGGATAAAGATTCCGAAAAAATGGAAAATGAAAGTTGGGGAGAGTATTTCCATAAACGGAGTATGCTCGACGATTAATAAAATAAGCCGTGGAATTTTTTCGGTCGAATATATGCCCGAAACAGTCAAAAAAACGAAAGTTGGCGATTATAGAGAAGGAATCGAAGTAAATCTGGAGCGAAGTTTGCGTTTGGGTAGTCTAATGGACGGTCATATTGTCCAAGGGCATGTGGATACAACCGGGAAAATTATCGAAATCCAGAAAGTGAAGCAGTCGGTCGTTATGAAAATTAAAGTTCCGAAGGAATTTATGAAGTTTTTGGCTTCCAAGGGATCAGTTTCAGTCGATGGGATCAGTTTGACGATTGTTGAAGCCAAAAAAGATTGGTTTACGATTTCGCTCGTGAGTTATACTCTCGAAAATACTAACCTTGGAGAAATTAAAGTCGGCGAAAAAGTAAACATCGAGACTGACGCCATCGCAAAATATATATTTAATATTTTAAAATATACTAAATATGTTAAATGCTAAAAAAGGCAAATCAGAAAAAGTAAACGGAGCCAAATTAAAAGTTGGGATTGTGGTCTCGCGGTTCAACAGCAATATCACCAAGCCGATGCTCGAAGGCGCGCTGGAAACTTTAACAGAAAACAAAGTTAAAAAAGAGAATATAAAAACTGTTTGGGTTCCGGGGTCATTTGAAATTCCACTTGCTTGCCAAAGATTGGCGAAAACAAAAAAATACGACGCACTGATCGCAATCGGATGCGTCATCAAGGGTGAAACTGATCATTTCTATTACATTTGCAATGAAGCTTCCCGAGGAATTATGGACGTAATGTTGAAATTTAATATTCCAATCGGTTTTGGGGTTCTTACGACTCAAAACTTGAAACAATCCCAAGTCCGTTCCCGCGGTAAACACAACAAGGGCCGTGAGGCCGCCGAGGTGGCGCTGGCGATGGTGAAAAATTACTAATTTGTTGTCAAAGATAAGCTAAAGATTTAGGAAATTCATTTATCGGGCAATAGTTTGTATTTTGCAATTTGTAATCCAGCAGCCCGAATATTTTGAAAAATATAAATTCGTCTTCAGGAGTATAGCCGGTTTGAGGCGGAGCGTAATAAGGAATATTTTCATCGGTCGCTCCAAGAATTTCTCCTTCGTTTGAATTGTTTGCTTTATTTTTGGCCTCGCTTGAACCTTCCGAAATGGAAGATTGTTCTTTTTCCGCGCTATTTTCTTCCGGCGGGTCCGTCTGCAACGCTTCGGGGGCGATCCATTGCCACTGCCCGTCGATTTTCGCATAAGCCTCATCGTCGGCGATTTTTTCTTTTTGATATTCAACAACGTCCGTCACTTTTCCGTCGGGCATGACAAGCTGGATCTTTCCGGCCTTGTTATTGAGGGAAAATTTGCATATTTCGCGAGTGATCGTTTTCGTTTCGTTCGGTTCGAGGCTGATTTCGCCGTTGATCGGGTGGTTATATATTTTGTCATCCGATCCGGACGCGATTTTCCATCCCTGAAGTTCGATTTTTTTGCCTGAATTGTTCCTGATTTCCACAATTTCTCCATCAGAATCATTTCCGACGGGGTTGGGGATGATTTTTACGATCTCAAGATCGGGCCGGGGATAGTTTTTCACCGCGAGAATAAAACTTTTCTCGACCGTTTGAGAATCATCGCCGACGGTTAGCGTCACTGTATATTTTCCGGTGTCGAGATATTTGTGCGATGTTTTTGCAAGATAACTTTTCTTTCCATCACCAAAGTCCCAAGTATAGCTTAATTTTTTCGTTTCTTTATCCTTGGCCTTGGCGGAAAAGTCAGTATAGAGGTCTTTGTAGGTATGTTTGGGCTTTGTGATTTTCACTGACGGCACGGAATCAAATTCATTTTCTTTTCCAGGGGTGAGATATTTGCTCCATCTCCATCCTTTTCCGTCAAAGCCATAGGAAGCGTTTTCTATTGATTTATCAAAAGAGACACTTGAAGCAAGTTCACCTTTGGGATTATACAGCGAAACGGAATCTCCGGAATTATTGAGCGCGATTTTGAACTGCGGCCGATATATCGCGAGGTATTCTTCGGGGCCGATCTCGGTATGTTCTTTGAACACATATTTTCCCGTTTTTGATCCGTCGCGAATTGTCCATCCAAAGAGATCGACCGGCCCGTTTTCCTGATTCACTATTTCGATGAATTCTCCGGTTTTTTCGTCGCCTTTAGGATGAGGAAGTATTTCGTTCAGATAGATTTTTTCGGCAGCCGATATATTCAC
>JAVHPA010000079.1:0-2793 GCA_036170345.1 Candidatus Moraniibacteriota bacterium | reverse complement strand
CAAAAAACAATATGACTGATGATCACTTCGACCGACGCGTCCGCGAAATTGATGCAGTTGCGCGAGACCGAAACGATCCGATCCCTCAATTACCATTATCGTCGCATTCGGCACATCCACGCCGACTTCTATAACGGAAGTGGAAACCAAAATATCCAATTCTTTATCTTTGAACCGCGCCATCACTTCTTCTTTTTCTTTCGGCTTCATCCGGCCATGGAGGAGTCCTATTTTGAGATCCGGAAATATTTTTTCCGATAATCTTTTGTGTTCTTCCGTCGCCGCCTTTCCGGCTATTTTTTCCGATTCTTCGATAAGCGGAAAAATGAAAAAGGCTTGGCGTCCTTTTCTTATTTCAGATCGCATGAATTCATAAACCTTATCTCTATTCGCAGCCGTCACCACCTCCGTAATGATTTTTTTCCGTCCTTTGGGCATCTCGTCGAGAAGTGAAATATCGAGATTGCCAAAAAAAGCAATGGCCAGTGTTCGCGGAATAGGAGTGGCGGTCATAGTGAGAAGATGAGGAACGGTTTTTTTCAGTCCGTCTTTTAGCTCACCCGCCTGTTTTTGAAGTTTAGCCCTTTGTTCCACTCCGAAACGATGTTGTTCATCGATGATGACCAGAGCCAGATTTTTGAACTGCACATCTTTTTGGATAAGCGCGTGCGTACCGATCAAAATTTTTATCTCGCTGCGGCGGATTTTCCCTAAAAAATTTTTCCGAGTATTTTTTTTCCAAACCGTGCGAATTTCACTTCCAATCAAAAGGCCCACCTTTTGCGAAAAACCCTTGAGAACTTTCCCAAATGTTTCAAAATGCTGTTTGGCCAGCACTTCCGTCGGCGCCATGATGGCCGTTTGGTATCCGGCCATCATCGCCTCGAGGGCCGCAATCGCCGCAACAACCGTTTTTCCCGAACCGACGTCGCCCTCAAGCAGCCGGTTCATCGGATATTCTTTTTCCAGATCCCGCAAAATCTGGAAAGCGGATTTTCTTTGAGCCGTAGTCAGCTTGAAAGAAAGCGTGCCAACAAAATTCTTGATCAGTTTTTCGTCGAATTTCATGGCAATTGCTTTTGACTGCTCCCAGTTTTTTCGGGACCTTATGGCGTTGAGCTGGATCAAAAACATTTCGGAAAAAGCCATTCTTTTTTGGGCTTGCTCGACTTTCCCAAAATTACTTGGGAAATGGAGCTCTTGAATGGCTTCCTGAATTCCGATAAGTTTTTGCCTTTTCAGAATGGCGTTAGGAACAATTTCCGGAATTTCAGCCAGATATTTTTTGAGCAGCTGGCTGATTTTCCAGCGCATCCATTTGGAGGTGATGCCGCGCGTTTCGGAATAGACGGGGACAAGCCGGCCGGTATTGGTGGGAACGCGCTTAGCCAGTTCATAAGCCGGACTCGAAATGAAAATTCCTTTTTTGTCCCAGTTTACCTTTCCGCTTAGTCTCACAAGCGAATCTTTTATGATATTATGAACAATGTAAGGCTGGTTGAACCAGACAATTCTGATTGATCCGGTTTTATCTTCGGCGATTGCTTCGGTGATCGACATTCTTTTTTTCCACGTCCGGATATTTTGAATGTCAATTATTTTTCCGCAAATTGTGGCGACCTGGTCGGACTGGAGATCAGAGATATTTATGGTCTTTGAAAAATCGTCGTAGCGCGAGGGAAAATAATACAAAAAATCTCGGACAGTTCTGATTCCAAGCTGTTCCAGCTTTTTAAGATAATTTTTTTCGATAAAGGAAATGTTTTGGAGAGAGGTCTCAAGATCACTCATAATATCAATTCTATAATAATTCCCGGAAAAAGCCAGTATAACAAAAATAACGCACAAAAATGTGCGGTATTTTTTGTGCTGTATTCTTAAAATAGTTCGAACGCATTTCGCCGCCTGCGGCGGCGACGGCCAGCCCCCTAAAATTTGAGCAGCTTCACCGCGCTCTTTGACAATTTCAAGTTTTTCTTTGGCGGCAAATTCTTTTTTTATCGATTTACGCTCAAGAAAAAAATTATTTAGCCGTCCACCCGCCGTCAACGACTAAAACCTGACCAGTGACAAAATCAGACTCATCAGAAGCTAAGTAAAGTGCGGCATAAGCGATATCTTCCGGCTCTCCAAGTCGTCCAATCGGGGTTTGACTAATCATCCCCTCGGCCTGTTTAGGATCTTTAAGAATATCGGTGGTCATATTGGTTTTGATAACTCCCGGAGCAATGGCATTGACATTGATTTTTTGGGCGGCTAAATCAAGCGCCAGTTCACGGGTTATGTTAACGACGCCGCCTTTGGCGGCGCAATAGGCAGTGATGCCTTGAAATCCAACCAAACCGGCGATTGATGCAGTGCTAATAATTTTTCCCTTGCCGCGTTTTTCCATCTCTGGCACCGCCGCTCTTACTCCCAAAAAAACACCCTTGAGGTCAACATCAATAGTTTTTTGCCAAATTTCATTAGTGGTATGTTCCAAGTCGGCCATTAAGGCGACGCCGGCATTATTAAATAAAATATCCAGGCCGCCGAATTTTTCAACCGCCATTTTTACCATCGCTATTACCTGTTCTTCTTTGGAGACATCGGTTTGGCTAAAAACTGCTTTGCCACCAGCTTCAGTAATCATTTTTACGGTTTCTTCGCCCCCTTCTGGTTTGTAGTCGGCAACCACAATTTTTGCCCCCTCATGAGCAAAAACTATCGCCGTTGCTCGGCCAATTCCCGAGCCCGCGCCAGTAATAATTGCAATTTTGTTTTGTAAGCGCATATTTTTCTCCTTTTAAAATT
>JAVHPA010000078.1:0-2823 GCA_036170345.1 Candidatus Moraniibacteriota bacterium | reverse complement strand
GTCGATTTTCGCCTCCACCTCGATTTCTTTCCCGTCTTTTCCAATGAGTTTAACTTTCTCGACCGTGCCGATGATTTTCTTTCCCGAAATGTCCTCAATTTCTTCTTCAATCTCTCCTCCAAAAAGGTTCATTCCAACCGCCACTCCTTTTTCAACTGTTTTTATCTTGAGTCCTTCGACACGGCGGAGGCGGCCGAGGAGGCCGTCGAGGTTGGCTATCTGGATGGAAAGTCCCGGGCGGGCGTTGAGTTCCAAAAACACCGGACCGAGATCGCGGTCGATGGCGACGTCGGCTCCTAAAAACCCAAGGCCGGAAATTTCCTGGGTCCGGACAGCGAGGGTTAGAATGGTTTTCCAATAGGGGATTTTGATTCCGGAAAGCAGGAGGCGGGTTCCGGGAACATGTTCGATGAGTTTATTTTTTCCCAAGACCGCTGTGGTCGTGACACCTGTCGCCAAATCAATTCCCACTCCGATCGCTCCCTGCTGAAGATTGGCTTTTCCGCTGGAAACTTTGGTCGGGAGGCGGAGCATGGCCATCACCGGAACTTTGTTATAAATAATTACGCGGATGTCGGGTATGCCTTTGTAGGCATAGGGCTTAAAGAGCTTTAGAAGCTTCATTCTCTCTTCAAAAAAAGCAATGTCGGGAACGCCGGACAAAGAAAAACTTCCGTCGATTATGTTTCTGATATGAGTCTTGAGGTCGTCAATGGTAACTAAGGATCCATCAGCTTTAATCCAAACATTGAAAAGACTTTTCTTCTTTCCGTAGACGACCAAAATTCCTTCTCCGCCGAAGCCCCGGTTAGGCTTCAAGACAAAACTTTCCGGAAGGGTTGTCCAATCAAAATCTTCCAGTTCGTCAACGTTTTTTATCTTGCCGATCAGTTTAGGAACGGGCATCTCCGCTTTCATGAGCATCTTCTTGCTGCGGAGCTTGTCATCGGCCAATCTTTTCGCTCGGCGAAGATTGTTGGGACGGATAAACTCCAAATTACGGGCGTTCATTCCCAAAATTTTTCGGCTGTTTCGAAAAAATTGAATCATCGAGGCTTGATTATTTGCCTAAAGCGGAAGTATTCGGTGAGACGAAGCCCGGTCCACTTACCCAAGAAAATATTGACGGGGATAGTGAGCAAGCTGATCCAGGGATAGTGCAGAATTAGTCTAATCAGCATGTCCCAGCTGGCGATATAATACCCGATAACGGAAATAATCAGGGTTTCAAGAGCCAGTACCATGGCGGCTCGTCCTCCTTTTTCAATCTGAACGGCGACGAATTTTTCAACCAAAGTGATCATGATAAGAATCGGGAAAATGGAAACACTGGCGAGACCCGTTCGGTTATAGATCCCGCCGATAATGAGAAGGGCGAGGATGGAAAAGCCGACGATCGTTATCATGATGGCGACGCGAGGAAGATAAAGCAGCCGGAATTGTTTAAGAAGCAAACGGGTGAGGGTTCCGACGATAATGACGGTTATGAAGATCGTGATCCCATAACGGATCTCATTGGTAGCGAGCAGCGCGAAAGTGATGATGGCTGGAGTGTAGATGCCAAAGGCCTTGATTCCGACGACTTGGCGGAAAAAGGCGATCATCGTGACGATAATCGGCAGGATCAAAACTAAAATCAGCGTATCGAGCGGGACGCCGTTGGTAAGAGCAAGTGTGATAAATTGGTTCATCCCGTTAGACATTAATATTTATACTTTTTTATCAGTCGAGAATCGCCGAGACATCCAAATAGTGAATGTCTAACGGGATTCATAGAAGCCATTAATTACAAATAAAAAAGCCCCTCAATCTGGCTTAATACTACTTATTTTTTGATGTTTTGTCAATCCCAAATTGAGCAAAAACTAAGCTTTTGAAGTATCTTGAAGCTTGGCTTTGGATCGGCGAGAATTTAGGTGGCATATCGCGATCGCGATAGCGTCGGCCGCGTCGTCCGGTTTGGGAATGGCTTTTAGCTTGAGAATATTTTTGACCATAATCTGGATTTGGTTCTTGTCGGCTCGGCCATAGCCGGTAAGAGCCTGTTTTACTTGAAGGGGCGTATAGGAAAAAAGAGGAAGAAGATTTTTTTTAATTTCGTATAAGATCACTCCGCGCGCCTGGGCGACGGTGATGGCGGTTTTCAAATTCTTGAAAAAAAACAAATCCTCAATTGCGGCTTCGTCGGGTTTATACTTTTTGATGAGCGAGCTGATATCACGCCCAATCTCAACCAGCCGCTCCGCGTCGGAATTGAACTTCGAAGTATTCACACAGCCACAAGCCACCAGCCGCGGATTTTTTTTGTCTTCTTCCACAACCGCCCAGCCGGTCGTGGCTGTGCCGGGGTCGATTCCCAGAACGCGTAAAGTTTTATAAGTTGTCATAAATTTCTTGGACGTCATCAAGTTCGTCCAGTTTTTCGAGAAGTTTTTCGTAATCAATTTTTGCTTCCACACTGATTGAAATGGGAGAGGCGGGAATGAAAAACAAACCGGCGTTGTCAATTTGAATTCCTTTTTGTTCCAGATTTTCTTTCATTTCTTTGAGGTCGCGCGGATCAGTGATGACCTGTAGAATCTCGCCTTGGAAAACGGTATCGACCGCTCCGGCGTCAATGGCTTTGAATTCAATATCGTTGGTGTCTTTTCCGGAAGTGTTTACATATATCACCCCGACATTTCGGAAGAGGTGCTGGAGGCTTCCGGCCGGGACCATTTTCCCACCAGCTTTTTCGATGACGTTTCTCACTTCGTTAACTGTTCGATTTTTATTATCGGTCGCGGTTTTAATAAGCATAGCAATGTTTTCCGGTCCCATCGC
>JAVHPA010000077.1:0-2832 GCA_036170345.1 Candidatus Moraniibacteriota bacterium | reverse complement strand
CAGTATTCTTGCTAACCGAGGAGGAAATATCGCCGCCAAGCGCGCGAATTTTTTCTTTGGCAACGTCCCTACTCATTGATTCCAACTCACCAGTAAGGACAAAGGATTGGTCTTGTAGTTTGTAGGTCGTGGCTTGTAACTTGGGAATTATCAAATTCACGCCCAGATCTCTCATTTTCTCAAGTAATTTTATGCTTTCTTTATCGTTAAACCAATCATGTAGACTCTCTGCCGATTTTTCCCCAATTCCTTTTATTTTGAGCCATTCTTCAGCTGATATTTTTGGAAAAATATGGATAACATCATACAAATTTTTTATATTTTCATCTTTAGCTACTAGCTTCAGATTGCGCATTACTAATACGGCCGTTTCTTCTCCGACATGCCTGATCCCAAGCGCGTATAAAAACTTCGGAAATTCGATTTTTTTTGCCTTTTCAATCGCTTTCACCAGATTGTCGGCTGATTTTTCCGCAAATCGTTCGAGCGGCTCAAGATCGCCCGTTTTTAGCTCAAAAATATCGGCAAAATTGGAAACCAATCCTTCATTCATCAGCTGCTCGACTATTTTTTCTCCCAATCCTTTAATATCAAAACCTTTTCGGGAAACAAAATGGATGATGTTTTCTTTCTCAATCGCGAAGCATTTTTTGTTCTGGCAATAATGGGCGGCACTGAAGGTTCGACCTTGAAGAATTCCCCGATCGGAAGTCGGGGAAGGGAAAGGTCGAATCTTGGAAGATTTAATCGCACTTTTAATAATTTCTTTTTTTACCGGACCGCCGCAAATCGGGCACCTGGTCGGCATATGGAATTTCTTTTCTTTTCCCGTGCGCAAATTTTTGAGCGCTTCCACCACTTCCGGAATGACATCCCCGGCCTTGTGGATCACCACCGTATCGCCAATCCTGACATCCAGTCTTTTTATTTCATCCTCGTTATGAAGCGTCGCCCTTGAAACCGTCGACCCGGCTACCAAGACCGGACGCAAATGCGCCACCGGCGTCAGCGCTCCCGTCCGTCCTACTTGCACCTTGATATCTTCGACAATAGTCGTCACTTTTTCCGGAATGAATTTGTAAGCCACCGCCCAGCGGGGAGATTTTCCAGTGTAGCCTAAAATATCCTGGAGTTTTTTTCCATTAATTTTCACAACCACGCCGTCAATGCCATATTCCTGCTTATTTCTTTTATCTTCCCACGACCGGAAATACCTATCAACTTCTTCAATATTTTTACATAGCCTGTGATTTTCGTTCACTTTGAATCCGAGTTTTTTCAGCAAAACTAGTTCCTTTGTTTGTGTTTCCGGAAAAGTTCCTTCGATTTCATTAATGTCATAAACATAGGAATTAAGTTTTCGTTTCGCCGTTATCTTCGGATCAAGCTGGCGAATTGACCCCGCCGCTGCGTTTCGGGAGTTGGCAAATGGAGGTAAGCCTTCTTTTTCCCGCGTTTTGTTTGTTTTTTCCAAATCGCTTTTTTTCATCCAGACTTCACCGACAACTGTGACGTCTATTGCCTCATTTATTTTTAGCGGCACGCTCTGGATCGTTTTCACTTGTTCGGTCACGTTCTCACCGATCAGACCATCTCCCCTTGTCGCCGCCCGAACTAGTAGTCCTTTTTTATAGGTTAAAATAATCTTGAGGCCATCAATCTTGATCTCCGCGCAATATTCTAATTTAAAGCTTGGCTTTGAGGAATTTCGAGAGCTTTGCTCGAGAAAGGGAAAAGCCGAGCTTTTATTTTTATCCAGCGCTCTCGCTATCTTTTCTTCCCATTTTTTCACTTCCTCAAACGAAAAAGCATCATCCAAAGACCATTGCCGATGGCTATGGCGAATCTTTTCGAACTTCGCAAGCGGTTTTCCGCCAATCCGCTGACTGGGCGAATCCGGACTCTTAAATCGCGGATATTTTTCTTCAAGCTGCCGCAACTCCCGCATCAGAGAATCATAAATTTCATCCGAAACGTCCGGCTTGTCCAAAACATGATATTCATAGCGAAATTTATCGATAACACGCCGAAGTTTTTCAATCCTCGATTTTGCCTCTAATTTGTCTGGCATATTTCTTCTTTTCGCTAAGGTTGAACCTTAGCGAGAATTTATTCAAAAACCATATCTTGATCTTGTTTTCTAGCCTGAAAATCAGTTATGTTTTCTTTCGCGTACTCTTCTAATTCACCAGAATTTCTAAATTCTCTCCTGAATTCTTTGTCTTTCACTAAATCATCTCTGCTTTTTCCAATATGATGCAGGAAACTGCACCATGGATAATTTTTCGCCGGACAAATCTTGTGTACTTCGCTATTACAGCTCACATATATTGAATATCTCGAAAGAGATCCCTCAGATTTTATATGTGAAGATTTGAATCTTCCCTGGAATAATGCTCCTGTTCGATGATATTTTTCATTAAAGTACATTGTATATCCTGTTGCAATTTTTTGCATAAACCGTTCTATGCCTCGATCTCTCAACTGTCTTAAAATAAAGTGATAATGATTCGGATTGCAGCAATACGCGATTATTTCAACTAACTCTTTTCTTTTGCTAAGGTTCAACCTTAGGAATTCATTTGCTGATGAATTAGGGCGAGAGGCTAGAAAGTTTCTCCACCTGATCATCAGACCATCCTTCTCGTCATTCATTAATAGCATCGACAAAAGAAATCTTTTGTAATCTCTATCATCAGAAAAAATCTCTCGCTTATCGACTCCGCGATTATAAATGTGATAATATTCATGATTTACCAATTGCGCTTTTCTCATGCAATTCTGCTAAGGTTGAACCTTAGCGAACACTGATTTTATCTTAACATATCCAAT
>JAVHPA010000076.1:0-2840 GCA_036170345.1 Candidatus Moraniibacteriota bacterium | reverse complement strand
GGCGAATTTTTGAAAAAAGCGGGCCGGGTAAAAAAAATAATACAATGATTGATCGATGAAAAGCAAGAAAATCAAAATAACAGTTGCCAAACATTCTGGCTTTTGCTTTGGCGTAAAGCGGGCATATGACTTGGCGTGCGTCAACTCAAAAAAATGCGATGTTATCTATGTTCTCGGGAAGCTGGTTCACAATAATGACGTGGTCAGGGAACTAAGAAAAAGAGGGATTAAGGAAATAAAATCTCTGGATAGCAAGAAAGAAGGGACAGTTATTTTTACGGCGCATGGGGTGGGCCCGAATTTGTATAAAAAAGCCAGCGAAAGAGGGCTCAAGATTATTGATACCACTTGCCCAAAAGTGATGAAGGCGCAGAGACTGGCAAAAACCTATTTCAAAAAAGGATATCAAATTATCGTTTTTGGAGACAAAAATCACAAAGAAGTAATAAGTATCAAGGAATGGGCGGGGAATAGAGCCGTTATTGCGGGAAATTCAGATGAAGTGAAGAAGTTGAAACTGGATCCCGGAAAGAAATATTGCCTCATCTCCCAAACCACTCAAAACGCGAAAGAATTCAAAAAATCCGCCGCTTATCTGAAAGGTAAGCTGAAAAATTTTGTCTATTTTAACACGATTTGTGATTCAACCGACCAGCGCCAAGAAGAAATCCGCCAACTTGCCAAAATCAACGATGTTGTGATAATAGTCGGCGGACGGGACAGCGCTAATTCCAAAATGCTTTTTGAAATTGCCAAGGAAATAAACCCAAAATCCTATTTCATCCAAAACGCAAAAGAGCTAAAAACGCAGTGGCTCGCGAGCGCAAGATCAGCGATTATCGGCGCCGGCGCCTCCACGCCGGAGTGGGTGATCGAAAAGGTATTGTCTAGGTTCAGATAGATATTAACCACCTAGGTTTGTAAAATTATTGAATCGTTTGTCTGAAAGTTTTGGCTTTTCAGCTTCAGGAAGTATTGATTGGGAGTCGAATAATTAAGCGCGGCGTGGGGTCTCACATTGTTCCAGATATGCTCCCATTCGTTTAACTTTTTCTGCATAATATTCATGTCCTGAAAGGTGTTGCCCTGCTGGTAGAATTCCCGCTCGTCCGCTCCATGAGAAATCTCGACGTAGCTGTTCTGCTTGGGGTTTCTGGGATAGGTGAAGTAATGGGTTAATTTCAGATTTGAGCAGAGCCTCTCAAATTCTTTCAAGAATTCAGCTCCATTGTCGGTTTGAACAGAACGCACCTTAAAAGGAAATTTTACGAGACAGCATTTCAGAAATTCGGCTCCGTTTCTTGAAGAATTGCTGGAATAGTATTTCAATGATCTTTGTTTAGTTAAAACATCGATAGCGGTGAATTGATAGATTTTTCTGCCTCCGACTAAATTAACATGCTTCGTGTCTAGCTGAAGCATATCTCCAGGCCTTAAAATTCGCATTCCTTTGGGAAATCTGGCTCGTGGAGACAAAGCGGCTTTTCTCCTTTTCCGCGAAACCTTTTTGCTGATTAGACCTCTTCTCTTGAGGATTCTGCCGACCGTGCTCACGGAAACCGAAATCTCTTTGTCTGCTAAAATTTTCTGAATCTTGTATTTCGACCAAGCCGGATAGGTTTTACGGACCTTAACGACTTCAATAACCGTTTCAATGGGTGTCGTTGGCTTTCTGAGGTTATGCGGACGATGGGATTTATCCTTGAGCCCCACAACGCCCGATGATTTGAATTTCTTACTCCAGCCTCTCACTGTGAATCTCGTAAGTCCGAAATGGCGCGCAGTCAGAGAAACATTATTCCCGTGTTGTTTGTGCCAGTCCAAGACCTTGATTCGAAATCTGGCTTTAGTTGTTAATCCCTCCACTTTCTTTGCCCAGCGAGCAATACCAACCGCTCCCGGGAGTATTGATCCGTAGATTGTCATATGACAACCAGTATATCGTCCTTTCATTGGATTTTCTAAACCGGCAGGTGGATAGTATCATATGGACCAGTACAGGTATTTGATAAAATACGAAAAATATCTTAAGCTTGTCTTGCTTGCCCCGTTAGAAATACACTCAAGTAGAAAGTGACGGGGTTAATATAAAAAATTTCATTAATCTGTAATTTCTAACGGGGTGAAACAATCCCAACTTTTCACAAAAACTCAAAAGAATATTCCAAAAGATGAAACGAGTCTCAACGCCCAGCTGCTTATTCGTGCTGGTTTTGTCGATAAATTGATGGCCGGAGCGTATACGATTTTGCCGTTGGGTTGGCGGGTCATGAAAAAGATCGAAAATATCATTCGGGAAGAAATGGACGCCATCGGCGGGCAAGAAATTTTTATGCCGGCTCTCCAACCAAAAGAAAATTGGGAGCGTACTGGAAGATGGGGCACCATGGACGATCTATATAAAGTGAAGGACTCGAGCGATCGGGAGTTCGCGCTCGGCGCCACCCACGAGGAAGTCATTTCGCCGCTCGTAAAAAAATTCATAAATTCCTATAAGGATCTGCCATTTTCCGCCTATCAGATCCAAAGCAAATTTCGGATGGAACTGCGGGCCAAGTCCGGGCTTTTGCGGGGCCGCGAATTTATGATGAAAGATCTTTATTCTTTTCATCTGGATCAAGAGGATCTTGACGATTATTACGAAAAGGCAAAAAAAACTTATAAAAATATTTTTGACCGGGCGGGCATCGGCGACAAAACTTTTGTGACATTCGCTTCAGGCGGTTCATTTTCCAAATATTCTCACGAATTCCAGACCCTTACTGAAGCCGGCGAGGATGCCATCTATATTTGCAATAAATGCAATCTAGCCATAAACAAAGAAATTAAATCTGAAACGC
>JAVHPA010000075.1:0-2887 GCA_036170345.1 Candidatus Moraniibacteriota bacterium | reverse complement strand
TAAATCTTTTCCAATTTTATTGTTCGCTGTTCGTTGTTCGCTGTTCGTTGATTTTTCAACCAATAATCCTGTTTTGGTAATTTCTTCAATTTTATAATCCCGTTTCTGCAAAAATTCCAAGATATTCCTCCATCCGTCCGGTGCGTAACCAAGACGAAATTTTCTAATCGTCTCATCGACGATTCCCCGATCACGCAGATATTTCAAGATTCTATCTTTTTCTTTTCCCTCCCAAAGGTTTTTTTCATACCACTTCGTGGCCAGCTCCAAAATATTAAATAGCTTCGGTTTTAGGCTATATTGTTTTTTGTCTCCTTTTTCAAATCTCTTCAATTGCACTCCCGCTTTTTGCGCCAATTGTTCCAAAGCTTCCCGAAAGCCGATTCCTTCCATATCCATTATGAAAGAAAAAGCGTCTCCGCCTTTGCCGCAGCCAAAACAATGCCAGCTCCGGCGCTCTTCGCTCACCATGAAAGAGGGGCTTTTTTCGTTATGAAAAGGACAAAGAGCTCTCCAATTGCTCCCCGCTTTCGTGAGACGGATATATTCCCCGACCAGGTCCACAATACTTATCCGGCTTTTTACCTCTTCGACATCGGAATTCATTAGGCAAAGGTTGTTTATTAATAATACCAAATCAGCAGTGAATAAGTTTCACCCTGACTTTTTATTTATAATTTTGTTTTTTTTCGGTTTCTCTTTAGACAAGAATAAGCGACTTGGCCGTAATCCCATAAAGCTGATCCAACTCCCTGGTAATCCGATTTATGTCTTTAGCGGAGGATTCCAGCACCACTGTGATCATGGCGGTGCAGTGCCCGATGCAATGCCGCTGGACATTGACGCCCAACCTCGCCAGGATCAAACGCCCGTTTTCGGTGAGGATCCGGTTTACTTCCGGAGAATGCTTTTCCCGGTCCTTGACCAGAATGGTAATCGTGGCCAAATGCAATTTTGGATTTTTTGCGGTTTTTATGGGCATAAAGTTGTTGCTTTAGCTAATAATAGCTTAGCGGAAGATCTTGTTTTTGTATAGTTTTCGGCTTCTCTCTGACAGTTCATTTTTTGAATAATAATTGATGAAGTTCATCCCGGTATTTTTTGTCAAAACGGGCTCGAAGAAGAGAATTTTTGAGTTCCCCCTCATAAAAATGAGGGTCTTCCGAAAGCTTCAGAAATTCGTCAAAATCAATCAGCCTTGCTTCAAGACGCTCGCCCGCATCCGGTTTGGAATCTTGTTTTTTGACGCAATCTCGCGCAACAAAATTGTATACAGTCCAAATAATTTTTCCGTAGGGATTTATTTTCTTCCATAATGTCCATTTATTTGAAACATATCCGCTCTCCTCCAAGAGCTCCCGTTTGGCCGCTTGAAGAGGCGATTCTCCTTCATCCACTCTCCCGCCGGCCAAAGTATTTTTGTATTTCTTCCAGTCCGGCTGTTTTTGTTTGAGCAATAAAATTTTCTGCCCGACTACCGCAATCACATTGACTGTATTCGCCCGTTTCAATTTTTCAAAAGTAGCAAAGCTTCCGTCAAACATTTTCTGCTTCCACTGCCAAACGTCAAAAATAACGCCCCGGAAAACGCGCTTAGCGCTTGCCGGAAGGTTTTTCCGCTTTTTTATCTGTTTCTTTGAATTCATATTTTAGCTTTTCCAGAGTCCGTGCACGTTGCAATATTCCCTCGCAGTCACATTTTCCGCCTCGATGTAAAATTCGGCTTCAGGTTTATCCGCCAAAGCTTTAGCGTCGGCGGACGCTTCGCCAGGCTTCAAAAATTTCCGGCAGATTTTTCCATCGGCGATAATTTCAATCCATTCAATATAGTGCGCTTCCTCCATTGGATGAGGAATGGATCCAATTTTTACTTTATAACCTTTTTCTGTTTTTTCGATTACCGGGACATGCTTTTCCTTGCCCTGGTCTTCCGTTTTCTCGGCCAAAAGCTCCATCGGCCCACCGCAACAGACTAACTGCCCCCCACCAACATGCAGCACCTCAACAATATTTCCGCACTTATTGCACTTGTAGATTTGATTTAGTTCCGTCATATGATTTTATTTAATGCTTACTCATTAAATGCCGCAAGACGGCAATCCCGCTAAGCGGGGTTATTTAACAGGGTGAACATCAATTACTGTGAAATCCGTTTCCATTCCCTCCCGCACATCCATTCTCTCCACCCGGCTGTTCGGAAAAGATTGCTGGATATAATTCACAAGCCCATCATCATAGCGTATCAAAAATATTTTGGCCGGAATTTTGAGCATCGCAGGATTAAAATCCGGTTCGATAAACGTGACGTTGGCCGCTTTTTGATAGGTGAAAAGTTTCACCACCTCGGCCGAGGTCTGAAGTCCGTCTTCCATCTGGATTCCCGGCCCATTGTCGACCACATACTTCGGAGTCCCCGCTGGCAAGCTGTTGATGTACTGGGACATGTTCATATAGCCTTCACCAAACGCTCCAGGGACATTCGGATTGCCTGCCCAATCGACAAAATAGAGCTTCACTGACCAGATTCCGCTTACGACGACAAGTGCGATAAGCACCATCCAAATCGCTTTTTTGTACTGCTTCAGTTTTCCGCTCTCTGCCCATTTCCATGCTCCTTCAATTGCAAACACAGCAAGCAAAATGGCGACCGGCATCGTTCCGATGCTCCGAAGCGCGTGAGGCAGACCCTCAAAGCTGATCGCCTCGGGAAGAAGCATCACAAAGAACCAGGAAAGAAGCAGCGCGACTAAAATGAATCGCTCGCTTCTTTCGCCCGCCCGAATTCGACGCCAGAGCAAGAAGAAAAATTCATAGAGAAAATAGAAAAGCCCCGCGAGATAAAATATTCCTATGATCGGAAAAAGTTCCGGCCAGGGAGGCAAATTAT
>JAVHPA010000074.1:0-2928 GCA_036170345.1 Candidatus Moraniibacteriota bacterium | reverse complement strand
GAACTAATCATTATATCACCTTTTTCCCAGCGTGTCAATTGGCACGCAAAATAAGCCGAATATAAAGCCTTTTTGCCATTATATAAAATTTCTGCTGGCAAAGCAAGGAATTTTGTGAGAGAATACAAGAGTAAGCGAAAAAAACGTTAAATTTTTAGTTTTTGATAATTATGAAGACAATCAAATTCATTCACGCTATCGCGATTATCGCGGCAGTGGGAATAATCGCGACCCTGATTCTGGTGGGTTTTAGCAATTTTCGATTTTCTCTTCCGGACGGATTCAAGCCTAATATTTCTTCCCAATCTTCATCAACGCAGTCCGGCGGGCTAACCAGTATTCAGCATTTTTCTTCCGAAACGGATTTCAAAAAATATCTGGAGAAAGGAAAAAACTTTTCCAGCTTCAATACTTCCCGGATGCTGGGCGGAATGAGCGGAGCGCAACTCGCGCCGTTGGCGGAATCCGGCTTGCCTCAAAACACCGGAGCAGTTTCAAAAACAGATAATCTTGGCGTTGGGGCAGGACCGGAAAGAGTATCCGAGACAAATGTCCAGGTGGCCGGAATCGATGAGCCGGATATCGTGAAGACGGACGGAGAAGAAATTTTTTTCTCAAGTTCCCAGCCGGAAATCATGCCAATGATAAAAAGCGGCGCTCCTTGCGTTCCGGGAAATATGGGAGGCGGGTGCGTGACGCCACCAGTAAAAACGGGAGAAATCGACAGCATAAAAGCCCTTCCTATTGACGCTCTCAAAGCCGAGGGGAAAATCGAAGGAAGCGGAAATCTTCTTCTCAAAAATAATATCCTGGCAGTTCTCCCGGAAAATATTTATTCCGGCGGCCAGAACAAAATAGTCGGCTATGATGTTAGCGATCCCAAATCGCCGAAAGTTAAGTGGAATGTGGAGCTCAAGGACCCGAGCCAGATCTCGTCCGCCCGGCTCTATGGTGACAAGATATATTTGGTCACAAAAAATATCATCAAATCCGATCATCCTTGTCCTTTCGAGCCTATGGCCGTGAACGGCAAAGCCTTTTCCGTCAGCTGTATCGAAATTTATCATCCAGTTGCGCCGATTGCGACGGATATAACGTATACTGTGACCGCTCTTGACATAAGCACCGGCGAGGCCAAGGACACGACGACTTTTGTCGGCTCTTCCGGAGATTCAGTGGTTTATATGTCGCCGGATTCAATTTACGCGACCTACTATTATTCAGGCGATTTTATAAAATTCGCGGCTGATTTTTTTAATGATAATAAGGATCTTGTGCCGGACTTGGTAAGCGAAAAAATCAAAAAACTCGAGGGGTATGACATCAGCGCCAGCGCCAAAATGGCCGAGTTTTCGGATGTCCTCGAGCGTTATCAAAATTCTTTGTCGAGCGATGACCGGATGAAAACAGAAAACGAATTGAGAAACCGTATGGAAAAATATTTCGCCGACCACAAAAGGGAGCTGGAGAAAACCGGCATTGTGAAAATATCGGTTGACGGCCTCAATGTCGAAGCCAGCGGTGTTGTTCCCGGAAAGCCGCTCAACCAATTTTCGCTGGATGAATACCAGAATTATTTGCGAATCGCGACGACTGTTGGATCCGGCTGGTGGGGATTTGGTTTTGGCGGAACGCGGGATAGCGCCAACGACGTTTATGTTCTTGACGGAGAATTGCGGGTGGCGGGAGCCGTCACAGATTTGGGTCTTGAGGAAAAAATATATTCCGCCAGATTCATCGAAGACAAGGGGTATCTCGTCACTTTCCGCCAGACGGATCCATTTTTTGTTCTGGATCTGTCTGATCCCGCCAATCCCAAAAAATCCGGGGAACTCAAGATCCCGGGATATTCATCATATCTGCATCCAGTGGCCAAAGATATTATTCTTGGGATCGGACAAGAAGATTCGAGGGTGAAAGCCACGCTGTTTGACGTGAGCGCGCCGGAAAATCCGAAAGAACTTTCGACCTATAAGCTCGATGAATATTGGACGGAAGCGGCGAGCAATCACCACGCTTTTCTCTTGGACAGCAAACACGAGATCTTCTTTTTGCCGGGATCAAAAGGCGGATATATTTTCTCTTACGCGAACAACCAGTTGAAACTCGTGAAGACTGTCGCCGATATTCAGGCCAAACGGGCGGTCTATATCAATGATTATCTTTATATAATCGGCGATGATCGAATAGTGGTTCTGGATGAGAAGACTTGGGAGAAGGCGGGGGAACTTGAATTATAGTCTAAGGTTGAACCTTAGAAGGCCGTATGCTCGATAAAAACAATTGCGACGAAAAAACCGACGAAGAACTAGTCGCCCTGACGCTCAAAAATCAGGTTTTTTTTTCGTGCCTGGTGGATCGCTATGAAGAAAAGCTGATGCGCTATATTATGCGGATTTCGGCCGTAACCCGGGAAGATGCGGAAGATCTTCTCCAAGAGATCTTTGTCAAAGTGTATCGCAATCTCAATGCTTTTGATCAAAAGCTAAAGTTCTCTTCCTGGATATACCGGATTTCTCATAATCAGGTGATCAGCCATTGGCGAAAGTCCAAGACTCGTCCACAGGTACTAAAGTTTGAGGCTGATGAGGACTTTTTGAAGTTTATCGCGACCGACGAGGATCTGGCTCGCGACACGGAGCGGAAATTCACAGGCGAAGAAGTGAGAGGCATCATCGGTCAGCTGGACGAAAAATATCGGGAAGTCATCGTTTTGAAGTTTTTGGAAGGAAAAGACTACAAAGAAATTTCGGACATTTTGGAAAAGCCGCTGGGAACGGTGGCGACACTGATCAACCGCGCCAAAAAGCAATTCAAAAACATCAGTGCCGGAAAGGAATTTAATTTCTAGCTAAAATAATATGGGAGAGATCGGAAAAAAAGTCATAGAGAAGATCAGGGAAGAGAAAATCGCGCCCAAACCGCGCT
>JAVHPA010000073.1:0-2951 GCA_036170345.1 Candidatus Moraniibacteriota bacterium | reverse complement strand
AATCGCCTGATCAATTTTGTTCCCGCCGACCCGGGCGCTGTGCGCCGCCACCACTCCGCCGAGAGATATGATGGCCACTTCGCTCGTGCCTCCCCCGATATCCACTATCATATTCCCCGCCGCGTTATTGATTGGGATCCCGGCTCCGATGGCCGCCAAAATAGGTTCCTTGACAACATAAACTGTCTTCGCTCCGGCTTTCACGGCCGCGTCAATGACCGCCCGCCTTTCGGTTGACGTGACGCCGGCCGGAATAGAAACCATCACTTCCGGACGAAACAAACGGAAACCGCCGCTGACTTTGTTGATGAAGTAGCGGAGCATCGCTTCTGTTATCCGATAATCCGCAATCACACCGTCCTTTAGGGGCCTTAAAGCCGTAATTGATTCCGGTGTCCGCCCCATCATTTCTTTCGCTTCATTTCCGACCGCCAGAATCTTGTTATCTATGAGAGAGATGGCGACTACGGACGGTTCATTGACAACAATACCCTTGCCCGGAAGGAAAACAAGAGTATTGGCTGTCCCTAAATCAATTCCAATTTTTTTTACAAACATTTAGGATTTTGAATTTATTCTTTTTATGTCCGCTCCCAACTCCTGCAATCTTTCCTCTATCTTTTCATACCCTCGATCAATCTGATAAATATTTTCAATTCTTGTTTTTCCCTCGGCAATCAGCCCCGCGAGAACCAAGGTTATCCCCGCCCGCAGATCGGGACTGGCAATTTTGCGTCCATGGAGCTTTGCCGGCCCATTGACCGTCACCCGGTGCGGATCATTCATAATAATATTGGCTCCCATCAAATTGAGAGCTTCCGTGAACATAAGACGCCCTTCAAAAATTGAATCATGGATGAGGCTCGTTCCCTTGGCCTGCGTCATAAGCAGAGTGAATGGCGGCTGAAGATCCGTGGCAAACCCGGGATACTCGTGAGTGGAGATATCGACTGATTTTATTTTTTTTGTTCCCCAGACGATCAACTCATTTTTTCGCTCTTCGAATTTCACGCCCGCTTTTTCCATTTTGACCAAAAACGATCGGATATGATCCGGATTGCATCTTTTTATTTTTATTCTCCCGCCCGCCAGCGCTCCGAGAATTGCAAAAGTTCCCGTTTCGATCCGATCCGGAATGAGTTCCAGTTTTCCTCCGCCTATGCTCTTCACTCCCTTTATTCTGATTGTCGGAGTTCCGGCGCCCGAAATTTTTGCCCCGCACTTATTTAAAAAATCGGCCAGCGTTGGAATCTCCGGCTCCATCGCCGCGTTTTCCAAGATTGTTTCTCCTTTGGCCAGTACAGCCGTCATCATCATTGTCTCTGTTCCGGTGACGGTTATTTTGGAAAAAAATATTTTGGCTCCTGAGAGTTTTCCGGCGCTCAAAATAAATTCGTCTCCTCTTTGCGCAAATTTGGCTCCCATTTTATGAAAACCGTCCAGAAACATATCAATGGGCCGCTTTCCGATCACGCACCCGCCGGGATGATACATTTCCACCTTGCCCGTCCGCGCCAGCATCGGCCCAGCGAGAATAATGGAAGCGCGAAGCTTTTTGGTCAGATTCTTGTCCAGGCTGTTTTTCCGGATCGATTTCGCCTGGATTTCGACTTGATTGTTTCCTCTCACGACCCTTACTCCCAAATCCTCGACCATTTCCAAAATCCGATTTGTGTCTTCTATAAAGGGAAAATTGGTGATGGTCCACTTTTCTTTGGAAAGCAAAGCCGCCGCCACGGCTTTCAGCGCCGCGTTCTTGGCTCCTTTCACTTCAATCTCCCCGTTCAATTTTTTCCCGCCGCTTATTTCAAAATATGGCATAAAATTTCAGTTATTTAGCATAGCTATTATAAATTAAAAGGACAATATAATCAAATTAACCTCCAAAACAAAACCCCGCTTCATGAGAGAAACGGGGTATTTTGTCTAATATGCCCAAAGGGCGAAAAGCAAGGACACTTACTTTTTAAATTTAATCATTTTGTTTATGATTTTTTTTCACCGTATTTTATTTTTATTTTATTTTTAAAGAACCTGATTTTTTGTTTGTTTTTTTACATCACATTTATTTATGTTAATGATTAAGATCCGCTATCGCTAATCCCAGATTTTTCTTGAGCGCTCCCCTCCCCGAATCATCCGCAAAAACTTTTTCCGGAATAAGTATCTGGGCCATTTCGTCAACAATGTTATGCTGGCCATTTCCCTGATAATAATTCGCCAGAACAATTTGCTCGGCTGTCCTGTTGCCGGCCTGATCTTCCACCTTGAGAATCGTCGAAAGATTCTCACTGGCGACAGAAAAGAGAGCCGTCTTTCTTTCTCCCGTGTTGATGGTCTCTCCCTCGATTTCAAAAACGCAGTTTGGCTTATTGGAGGAGGCTTCCAAAAGATATCCATTGGGCGCGCTTTCATCCGCGTAAAGACGATAATTCACCTGCGGCTTGGATCGATCAACGAGGATGCTCACTTCATTGTTCAAGGTATTTTCCGCCACTTTTCTCTGGCCGTATATTATCCCGCTTTGCGCTTTCAAGCTGTGTTCTCCTTCCGTGAGCGTGGTAATTTTCAAATGAAACCATCCTTCTTCATCGGAAATAGTCTGACCTATTTTCTGGAAATCATCCCAGATTGCAACCTTATTTTTCGGAGCCGACCTCCCAACCACTTCCAATGCTTCCTGGGAAACCACTTCGTTTGGCTGGGGACTGGTTATCATCGGTTCAGCTGATGCCAAACTGGCCGCTCCCGGCTTATTTTTTTCTTCTGATGGAAGCAGTGGGTAATAGGCGTTTGTCTGATCCGTTTTTTGGACGGAGGATTTTTCATCTTGGAAACTCTCCTTCTTTTTCCTATCTCCCGACCCGAACATTTGCACCACGTCTATCGTCGAATGGCCGTTAATCATCCCTTCCTTTACCGCAATCCCGATATCTTTATATTTTTCGTTC
>JAVHPA010000072.1:0-2990 GCA_036170345.1 Candidatus Moraniibacteriota bacterium | reverse complement strand
AGCGATCTCACTTGCGCGAGCCTCGATTTCGCCCATGGAAAATATCTTCGGGTCACCAACCGCGCGAACGGAAAATCGGTGATTGTGCTGGTAAACGACAGCGGTCCTTACGGAAAAGGAAGAGTCATCGACCTTAATAAGCCCGCTTTCAAAAAAATCGCCGACATCGGCGCGGGGGTGATTAATGTGAAGGTGGAAGAAATACTTAATTAACTCTAAGGTTCGACCTTAGCCGCGGCTAAGGTCGAACCTTAGAAAAAATTATGCCAACAAAATTGGGTCAAAATTTCCTCATCAATGAAGATATCGCTAAAAGAATTGTTGAATCAGCGAATATTAAGGGTGATAATGTTCTTGAAATTGGCCCAGGGGAGGGAGTTTTGACAAAATATCTTGCCGAAAAAGCGGGAAAAGTTTTAGCTGTGGAGATTGATGAAAGTTTAGCCGCTTCACTTGAAAAAGAATTTAATAATATATTTACTTGTCATCCCCGTGAAAACGGGGATCCAGAAAATCCCCTAGATTCCCGCTGGAGTTTATCCTCGTGCAACGGGGGCGGGAATGACAAGAATGAGGTTAATATAATCGAAGGCAATATCTTAAAAATAAATCTCCCCAAACTGATTGAAGAAAATAATTTTCAAAATTATAAAGTCGTCGCCAATCTGCCGTATTATATAACTTCAAAAATTATTCGCTTGCTGCTTGAAACAAAATATCCGCCGAGCGAAATGATTTTGATGGTCCAGAAAGAAGTCGGGGAAAGAATCTGCGCGCCGAGCGGGAAAGAAAGTATCTTGTCTATCTCCGTCAAATTATACGCCGAACCGGAAATCCTCTTTTTTGTCCCGCGAGAAAATTTTGATCCTGCGCCGGAAGTGGATTCAGCGGTTATTCGCATAACACGTAAAAAAAATCTGCCCAAGGCGGACGCAAGCGAATTTTTCTCTCTCGTCCGCGCCGGCTTTTCTGCCAAAAGAAAAATGCTTATTAACAATCTTTCCTCCGGTTTTCACATCCCCAAAGCCGAGCTTTGGGAATGGATGAAAAAAGCCGGCCTGGAGCCGACCCAAAGAGCGCAGGAGTTGGAAGTGGAAGATTGGATAAGAATGTATAATATTTTAAAAAAGTCTAGCACCTGATATCTTTTTCTTTGTCATCCCCGCGAAAGCGGGGATCCAGAGAACAATGAACTTTCCAAAGTTACTGGATCCCGCATCAAGTGCGGGATGACAAAAAACGCGTTTTTAACTTTTCGTTTTAGTTTTGTGCTTTGCGTTTTTGACTAAACTTACCAAAGTCTAATGGTTTGATAAAAAACCAACCAGAACATCAAAAAAACATAAAGAAATAAAAGGCCAAAAACAAAGATATGCACCCGCCGGGGTGATATTTTTTTGTTCTGCATAATCCAAAAGGAAAGCGCGCCCAGAAACATCGCCGGCAAAAATAATATTTTGGCGTTCAGCAGCACCACGCTCAAGCCGTAGGACGCGAAAATTCCCAGCCCTATGGCGAAGCGCCCCCAGGTTTCTCCCAGGAGGACTGGAATCGTCCAGATCCCGTCATATTTGTCGCCCTCAATATCTTTCAAGTCCTTGATTGGAAGCGACAACGTCAGCGCGACAACCAGTAGCCAGACGAATTTCCCCGGAAAGCCGGAGAGGTTTTGATTGTCGCTGATCAATATAAATCCGGAAAAGGAAAGTATGATAAACGCCCCAGCCGAGAGAAAAGTGGCTACAATTGGAAATCTTTTTAAACGAAAAGGGAAAGAGGAATAGGCCCAGGCAATGAATTGGTAGGCAAGGATAAGCAGAAAAAACTTGACTCCCGCGGTGAGAGCCAAAATCAGAGAAGCTAAAAACGCCACCAAAAAAAGATGGCCGTATTCCGTGCTTTCCATCTTTCCGCTAGCGAGGGGCCGCTTGACATTTGTCAGCCGGTCAATGGCGATATCCTCCCGGTCGTTCAGAAATACCGAGGCCAGCCAGGCAAAAACGGCCGCCAAAACGAGATTGGCCAGCGCCAAAAAAGAGAAAACATCAATCGTCAAATTATTGGGGAAATAGAAAGCTCCCAGCCCCGCTCCAACCAGGACAATTCCAATATGCATTGAAATTTGGATCCAGCGGACATTTTTAGCGATCAGCCAGAATTTTTCCCGATAAAACTTCCAAAAAGCGAAAATGAGCAAAAAAACGGTTAAAAAGGCATAAATAAGGTTCATTTTGACATTAAGCGCGTTCCAAATATCGCCCTCTGAAGCGGAAAAATACCGCGCCGGAGAGAGAAAAAAGCCCGCCACATCAAACCCTTGAACCAAAAGCGGACTTTTTGCCGGCGCGAGAAGGAAGTATGTGAGCCAGGACGGGAAAGAACCGAGGATAAAAAGGATTGTATAAAGCAAAATTGCGCCAATAGCGGATTTCCAGACGTTTTTAGTTTTGAGGTAAATGTATCCCGTCACGAAAATCACCGCCAGCGCCACTTCAATTCTCACGCCGTAGGTTATCCCGAGCGTTGGATCCGATCCGAAGAAAGTGAAAAACCTCCTGAAAAGGCCCGTTAGACTGTCGAAGGCGTAAAAACTCCAGCACGTTTGCGCTCCGCACAATATTTTATCCAAAATCGGCGGAAGCGCGGACAGCCAAAAACCCCACAAAAGCACGTTGGCAATTTTTTGGATAGATTTCTTGAGATAAATCGCCAGAAAAACCAATACCAGAAGATAGGAAAAAAGGAAAAAAAGAAAGGCGGCCAGCGTCGAGCCGATGAAATAGGCCGGTGATTTGTCCGCCAGGCCCAGCAGCAAATTTTCACCCAGCATCCGGACGGCGATTATCGTCGAAAAACCCAATAGGAATTGGGAAATTGAGAGGGGATATGACTCTATTCTATCGATTATCCTTTTGATCATAAGGCTCCTAATCTTAAATTCCAAATCCAAAATCACAAATTCCAAATAAATCCCAATGCTTTAAATCTAA
>JAVHPA010000071.1:0-13953 GCA_036170345.1 Candidatus Moraniibacteriota bacterium | reverse complement strand
GCAAAGTCGTGTTTCCCAGGGAAATAAAGTTGATGGAGAAAATGCCTGAGAATAAAAGAAAAATGAAAGCCAAGGTCAGACTAGGCATGAAGGCGGCGATCAAAAGCGCTACGCCAAAAAACAAAGCCGAACTGACAATCATATGCGGAGCAATTTTTCTTCGGCTGGCAGACAGAAGGCCGCCAAGGGCGGAGCCGATGCCTGTCGCGACAACCAAAGTTGCGTAACTTCCCGCGTTGCCGTGAAAAGTAAATTGGGCGAAAAGCGGCAAGCTTACCGGCAACTCAAAAGAAAGCGTGCCGATGATAGCCATCATTAATAAAGTATATTTAAGCACGGGCGAGGATCTGACGTAGCGCAATCCTTTTCTTAATTGACCTTTTGCCTTCGACGCCAATGGAGTGAAATGCAATTCGTCTTTATTCATCATAAAAAGGATGACCAGAACGGCAATATATGAAAGGGCATTGATTAAAAAACAGGGAGCCAGTCCAAGAGTGATGATGATTCCTCCGCCGATGGCCGGTCCCACCGCGCGAGCGAGGCTTACTTCGGTGGCGAATAGACTGACGGCATTGGAAAGATTATCTTTTCCGACCATCTCCGGAACAAAAGTCTGGCGAGCGGGATTATCAATGGTGTTTACGATACCGAGGCCGAATGCCAGAAAATATACCATCCAGACTTTGATCAGGCCGGTTGCCACCAAGATGCCTAGAATCAAAGCCAATACTCCGGATATGGATTGGGTAAAATAGAGAATTTTACGCTTGTTAAAGCGATCGGCAATGACGCCGCCCCAAGGTCCTAAGACAAGCATCGGCAAAAATTGCAAGGCCAAAACGAATCCGAGCTGGGTGCCGGAATTGGTCAACTTAAGGACAAGCCAGGATTGGCTGATCGTTTGCATCCAGGTGCCGCAAAGAGAAATAGCCTGGCCGATGATATACAAGCGGAAATTTCGTATCTTGAGCGACAAAAATGTCCGGGAAAATAATTTTTTATCCGTATCCATATTCTAAATTTAGACGAAACGGGTGACGAGAAAAATAAAAAACACTCCCAAGACGGTGAGGCCTAGAAGTTTCAAGGAGCTGCGCTGGCTGTGCGCTTCCGGCAAAATATCGCTTGCGCCGATATAGAGCAAAAATCCGGCGAAAAAACCGAGATACCAAACGGAAAAATGGGGAGGGACGATGAAAAACAAAGTGGAGAGCGCTCCCAAGACGGGCGCGAATGAATCCAAGAGTAGGAATAGCTTGGATTTTTTCAGACTATTATCGTTTCTAAGCATCAAAGTAATCGTGTTCATACCATCGGTGAAGTCATGAGAAATGACGGCGATGGCCACCAAGAGGCCGACGGCGGGGTTTATTTGAAATCCGAGGCCGATGCCGATGCCGTCCATAAAGCTATGACCAATGAGAGCCATGGCAGAAAACATACCAACTTCAGGATGCTTGTGCCGGGCATAATCTTCTTCGTGAGCATGGTGGATGACGATAATCTTTTCCAGAATATGAAACAGCAAAAAACCGAAAACCAGGGCCAGCATGGGCTCGATGGATCTGATGTGATTTTCGTTGACCTGCGCGATGATCTCTGGAAAAATATCGAAACTGACCACACCCAAAAGCACTCCGGCGGTAAAAGCCATAATGAGATGCAATTTATCTTTGAACTTTACCGCGAACAATCCTCCCAGGAGGGTAGAAAAAAATGTGGCGGCGGAAAGCAAGACGGCTTCCATATTGATCCTGATAGAAATTATCCCCCTTCGCAGAATATTTTGAGCGTAAGCTATTCGGATAAATACTTGTTATTCTGCTTCGGGGGATTCCGCTCCCCCGAAGAAACGGATGGAGACTGTTTGCATAAGATTGGGAAGCTTCATGTTTTCATTTTATCACAAAAAAAGATGGTGTTCTATCTTTTCTCCGCACGCTGGAATATCAAAAGCTGTCCCTAAAGCTTCCCCGATAATATTCCATTGATCACATTTTCATCCTGGCAGGAATAAGCGTTGTCCGGGGAGTAATATCTTTTCTTGGGGCCGAAGCAGCCGCCGTTATTTTTATCAAGCACTCCGAAGTAGGGCATCAAAAATCCCATATTTTTTGCGGTAAAATATTTATATAAATTTTTCAAGGTTTGGGAGCGCTTTTCGGCAGCCATGCGGGCGAATACATCCAGGTCGTCCTGAATTATGCCGGTCCAGTCGAGATGCAAAAGAACATTATTGGCTTTTTCCGAAAAAGTCTTGTTCCAAAGCAAGGCCCAGCAGCTTTCTTTTCGCGAAAGGCAAGGACCACTTTCAATATTTCCCTCGCTGTCGATCCCCACTCCGCCTTCAATATAGTCAAAAAGTTTTAGATATTTCGCATCCGTAATCGCTCCTGTTTGCGCGCCGATCACCACGTCAACGCCCTTCTTCTTGGCATAAGCTCGGATATCTTTCACGATCCGCGGTATATAGTTTTTGCTCGAGCTCTCCTGCATATAAATTTGGCCGAACGTGAAACTTTGTATCCCCAAATCAATGGCTTTCCGCGTTATCTGTTTTATATAATCACGATATTCGGGACTCGAAAAAGTCGGCTTGCAGGTGTGTTCTCCCCAAATATTTTCGCTGTCCTTGTGGCACATTTTGCCGAAATCAAAATTCCTGTCGGCATCTTCTTTTTTATAATCCGCGTTTTTATCAATCGCTTCGGCGATGAACATGCCGTACACCACATCTTTTTTTGTGATCTGATCCATTACATTGCTGATCTTCTCAAAATCCGGGGGCTGAAGCCACGTTTCAATGGCCCGGTGCAAATAATAGCAGTTGGAGCGGTTGATGAGACTCACAAATTTTCCCTGATCAGGATTGTATTCCGTGAGCAGTCCGTCCGCGACACATCCCTGGGTTTTCAGACGTTCCATGGAAACCGGGGGCGGGGGAGGCTTGGGAAGATTTTCGGCGGCGGGCGCGCTTAAGGCGCCTTGAAGCGAACTGTTTTCCGAAAGCGGCGGCGCGGCCGCTATATCCGACTGGGAAATACTGATTTTATTTTCGCGCCACCAAAAAACACCGCCGGCTAAAGCCGCCAGGAGCAAAAGAATACCAAGAGCCCATAAAGTTCTCGTCCTGTTCATAAAATTTCTTTTATTGCCGTCTCTCTAATTTATAATACGCCGCAATCTAAAGCAATATTCCCAGCTGACCTTCGACCTATTGCCCATTAGATCCGATTCTGTTAGAATCTTTAAGTATCGAAGCGTCTTCACTTAATCAAATAAAAAAAAGACTATGGCATTTTTTTCCAGCCAGTCCAGTCCGAAAAGAGATAAGGTAAGATTTTATCAGAAAAAACGGTTCAAAATAGCCGCCGCAGTAATCATTTTTATTCTGGTGGTCAGCGGGTATTTCGCGTGGAAGACCGGATTTATAATGAACAAAATTTCCGGCTCAAAGAATTCTGCCTTGAGAAGTTTATTGGGCGGCGGCTCCGTGCCGCAAGCGGAGGACGGGCGGATAAATATCCTGCTTCTGGGGATGCGGGGCGCGGATGATCCCCACGGGGGACTCTTAGCCGATTCGATCATGGTTGCCTCGTTTGACACCAAGAACAATAAGGTGGCGCTGATTTCAGTCCCGCGGGATCTCTATGTTCAAATCCCTGACACGAATGAGCGCGGAAAGCTCAACTCAGTCTATGGCCATTGGGAGGGCAGCGGACGCGGCCAGGGCATTCCGGAAATGGAAAAAATAATGGGGACGATCACCGGCCTCAAGATTGACCACGCGATCGCTATCAACTTCGACGGCTTTAAAAAGCTGATCGATACCGTGGGAGGAGTTGATGTGAGGCTTTCAAAACCCTTCTCTGAAATGAAACAGTTTGTGGAGGGCAACGAGTGCGGAGGAACCTTCGCGCTTCCGGCCGGCACAAACCATCTGAATGGAGACAAGGCACTTTGCTACGCCCGGGCGCGCGAGACGACCAACGACTTCGACCGTTCCAAGCGCCAGCAGGTGATTCTCAAGGCTTTGAAAGACAAAATGATCTCATTGGGAACTCTTGCGGATTTCAACAAAGTGAACAACATCCTGAATATTGTCGGAAACAATGTCAAAACCGATCTCACGCCCGAGGAAATGAAGGGTTTTTACGACCAATACAGCAATATGAAGGAAGCGGATATAGTTCAGCGCGTGTTTGAAAATTCCGACAAGGGATTGCTGACTGTGCCGAATATCCAGGGAGCCGGATATATTCTTGTGCCGACAGCCGGAGAAGATAACTATTCTCAGCTTCAGGACGCTTCGCGCAATATTTTTACCCAGGCAGCGCAATAAAGATACCGCTCCGTTTGAAAACATACTCTTCACCAAAAGGCGGTAATCTGAAGATTATCGCCTTTTTAAAACCTTCCTAAAGCTAAATTTTAGGAATCACCGGGTTTCCTTCTTCCTTCCACTCTATCACCGCTATAGCAAAAAAACAAGCCCAGAATGGCAAAAAAAACCGAACCGGGGAGGGTTCGGGAGCAGGTAGGTCTGCTCGGTCCTGAGACGTTGTCCATCTTATCAGCATTCCTTCGCTGGATAGATCCGGGATCCAGATGGATAACGGTCATTAAGGTAAAACTCGATCTTGGCCGCGCAGAGCGGGCAAAGAAGAAACACGGTGCCGTCATCCAGAACCAGACTGAAATAAATATGCGTCTGGGCGAGGAGCTCTTCCAGAGTCGGTTTGTCCGGAAGCTGCGATTCGCAGGCAGTGCACTTTATCCTCGGCATTTTATCCAGAGGAAGTTTGAACCGAAGAGGCCGAAGTGGGAGATTGAGTTCTCTCTGCAGCTCTTCCAGGAAATCCTCCGATGAGACCTCATAGCGGAGGATACGGAACCTGTACCACCAAAAGTTTGGATCGCCTCCTGCCTTCAAGTAGACTTTCACGTCGCCCTCCTCGTATAGCTGTTTTTTTCAATCTAACTTATGACTAAATACAACATCATAATTTTCTTTTTGTCAATTGCTTGACCAAAAACCGCTAGGGCAAAAAACAAGTCCGAAGAGGCAAAATAAAAACCGCTTAGAGCGGATTGGCGGAAAAAATGTGTTTCAAGACAAGGGATTTCCGGGCCGGTAAAAAGCTAGTTGTTCTGAATTAGAGGGGAGTTCGGGCAGCATTGAGATGGTCGGATGTTCCTGCCGGTATTTCCTTCCGGCCAAAATGAGAATGACCACAAGGATGACAAGCGAGATAAGCATCACAATAACTCCGCCGAGGGTATTGCTATCCCGGTAAGAATGCCATCCAAGCAGAAATAACAGGCTGATGATGGCAAAAAAGACAAAGATGATAACGATTAGCGCCGTCATACCATTGGTTTATCTTCTTTGGGCATATCAGTCCCGATTTCGCTTTTTGGGTTTGAGAAAGGTCTGAAAAGCGTTTTTATCATACTACCAAACCCTGCCCGGAATGGCAAAAAAAACCGTCCCGTCACAATGGCCGCCAATAACTTTGTCTTCGTCGGATTTGCAGAGACCTTCTTCGTTTGCTAAAATTTCTTCGTGATTGACATGAGTTACCCACCCAAAAAATACAAAGCCGATCCGCCTTCCAAAAAACCAAAGTTTGGTTTTCTTTTGTGGCTGCTTATCGCGATCATGATCGGGGATGCAGCCTATATGGTCGACCAGTATCGCAGGTCGCACGTGGGTCTTGTTCCGCCGGACGCGAACCAAAGCGCGGCTCCCGCCGCGGAAGCGGAAAAAGCAGAACCGATCAAAGCCCAAGCCGTCGACAACCCGGAGTATCAGCCGACGCGCAATGACAAGATGGCGGAGCTGGCAATTCCGGCCGCTCACGCCTTTGTGGTGGTGGACGCCGATTCCGGAAAAGTATTGGCTGGCAGCCGCGAAACGGACCAAAGACAGATCGCGTCGCTCACGAAAATGATGACGGCCATTCTCACCATGGAAAAGATCAATGACCTTGACGAACCGATTGCCGTTGGCGAAGAGGAAGTTTATGTTGAGGGGACAAAGATCGGCTGCCCGCGCAGCGGCTATTGCATCAGCCCAAGACTCAAGGTCGGGGAGCAAGTTTCGGCGCGGAATCTACTTCAGGCGATGCTGATGAACAGCGCCAACGACGCGGCGATCGCTCTCGGAAAACACATTTCCGGATCCCAAGACGCCTTTGCCGATCTCATGAACCAAAAAGCGAGGCTTATGGGGCTTACCGACACGCATTTTTGCACGCCTTCCGGGCTCGAGCCGGACGGACGCGAATCCGAATGCTATTCCTCCGCGTCCGACATCGCCCGCATTGCCGCTTATTCAATGCGCTTCGACACGATTTGGAAAATGTTCGGTTATCCGAACAACTCGGAAATATATTCCTGCGACGAACAAATTTTCCACACTCTCATCAACAGCGATATTCTTCTTGACGATATTCCCAATTGCCTGGGTGGCAAAACCGGCTTCACGCCCCTGGCCGGATATGCTCTCCTCATGGGAGTGTCGGACCCGACTCATTTGCACCGCATCGTCATCGTCCTTCTTGACGATCCCTATCGCTGGCAAGACATCCGCACGGCGATCGATTGGACATTCAAAGCTTATTCTTGGGAAAGGGGGGAATAAAATACCCTAACATCCGTTAGATGTTAGGGGAGGCTATGTTCAATATTGCAAAGGACATACGCCCTTTTTTATCCCTGTTTAACCGGAAAGTATTTTCCTCCTTGATGTTTTGGGGGATGGACATAAAGAGCCTGAAGCACGTCTCCGGATTTTAATTCCCGAAAGACGGTATCAGCAAAATCTTCATCACCCACTTTCCGATCTTCCGGAAAAAAAATCGCCTTTTTTGCATGATAATCATTGATATCCAAGATATTTAGATCATAGCTGTCAGAAGGCAGAGACGTTTGAAGGATGCATGCAATATCGCCTTCAGAGTTTAACTTGACAAACCATCTTGCCATAAGGATCTTGCTGGGGAAGTACGGCTCAGGTGGATGTATCGAAAGGGAAACGATATCGTCAGCGTCTACACGCATCACCCTTCCCATGAGAACAACTCTGATTTCTTGAAGAGTGACATTGCCGCCAACTTCATAGATAAGTTGCTCCAAGTTCATATTCATGACGGGCTCCTTTAGTCCCCGATGCCTTTTCGCATCCGCAGGAGATACGTTTTGGGTAGTTGCCCAAAAAATCGTTGTTAATACTTTTGCATCTTAACAATCAATCAAAGCATTATATTTGATTTATGTCAAAATTAAGGACTCATAAAATAGTAGTTTTATAGCTTTTATATAGTAAATATACTATTTGTTGTCAGTATTATTGACTTTTTTAATGATATGCTATATACTATAACTATGGAATTACATCGTGTTTTGCAAAACTTAGGACTCAAAGAAAAAGAAGCCAAAGTATATTTGGCGCTTTTGCAACTGGGAACAGCCACGGTGCCGGCTATTTCCGTAAAAGCGGGAACGAAAAGGCCGACAACCTACCTGATTCTCGAGGAGTTGCGCATGAAAGGATTAGTTACTCTTCTCCCCAAAAAAGTGAAGGCGCTTTATACCGCAGAATCGCCTCGCATACTCTTGGAAGAGCAGAGAGAAAAAGAAGAAACAATCAAAACCAATCTGCCGGAACTTTTGGCGATTTATAACTCTAAGAAAGAAAAACCAAAAGTCACATACTTCCAGGGCGAAGAAAATATATCAAAGCTTTACGACGAAATATTCAAAGAAAACGAAATCCTATTTTATGGATCAATTGCTTCGATTAGTCCGAGAGTGTATCCACAAGTAAAAAAATATCTACTGAAGATAAAAAAAGAAAAAATGAATGTCCGAGAAGTTCTGCAAGCCGACCAGAAATCAATTGATTTTGCCAAAGAAAATAATTCAGAAAATCACCGAATAAAAATAGCTCCAGATAATTTCTTGTTTCCGACTGACAACATGATTTTCGGGAATAAAGTTGCAATCATCACTTATAAAGATAATCCGATGGCCGTGGTCATTGAAAGCAATGATGTTGTAATGACCTACAAATCGCTGTTTGAGATCGCCTGGCAATCGATATAGCTTTTCTAATAAACGCTTTCAATATTAACTTTCCAAATCCAGCGTTTCATCTATCCGGATCTGGTCCACAAAGTCAGGGACATGGTTCACCAGGATCATGGCGCCTTTGTAGGCGTCCAAGGCCTTGGCAATGACGGGCAGATGGCGAAAGTTGATGTGATTGGTCGGTTCATCCAAAATGAGGAGTCCCGGTTCTTCAAGAATGAGACGGGCGAAGGCCACCAGTCCCTTTTGCCCTTCCGAAAGAGAGCCGATCTTGGCATAGACCATTTCTTTGGTGAGCAAGAATCCGGACGCGACACTGCGCAACTTTTCTTCATCACTTCCTTTCATTACCCCGGAAAGTGAATCAAAAACCGTGTCTTCAAAATTGAGCGTGGAAAAATCCTGCCGGTAATATCCAACTTTGACGCCGTCAGCAATGCAAGCCCCCTGGGCGTTTCCGCTGGCCAGTGATTCAAGAAGCGTGGTTTTTCCGATTCCATTGGGTCCGCTCAAAAGCAAGTGTTGGTTTTTTTTGAGGGATACTCGGACTTTTTTTGGAGCCGGCTTATGGTTTTTCATTATCGTCAGAGACGAAATATTCATGATCTCGCCAGCGAGCCCCTCTTGAACGGGAATTTCAAAATTTCGAATGGCTTTGTCTTCTCGGCGAACATCCACTTTGGCTGCTTCCATTTCTTCGGCTTTGAGGCGCATTTTTCTGGCGACCAGCCTCATCTTGCCTCCCTTATTGGCAAAAAAGTTGGCCTTTTCCTTGTTGGCAATAATTTCTTTTTCATATTGAGCGTTTTTTCGCTCTTCTTTCTTGATCTGTTCGGCGATCTCTTCGACTACCGCATAATAGTCTCCGATGTACTGATGAATTTTTTTGGTGAAGACGTCGAGATAAAGTACGCCATCGGTAAAACAATTGAGAAAATTGGCATCATGGGAAATTACTATGCAAGTTTTTTCATAATTTATCAGAAATTCCGTGAGGCTCGCGATTCCCGCCGGGTCCAGATTGTTCGTCGGCTCGTCCAAAATCAAGAGATCCGGATCCTGGATAAGCGCCGAAGCCAGGAGCAATCGGGCCTGCTGTCCGCCGGAAAATAATTTTATCTTTTTGTCATGCTTGGCCTCAAGATTCACAATTTTGAGAACGGAGTCGATCTTCCGATCAATGTCATACAGTTTTTCTCGAAAACACTTTTCAAAAAATTCCTTGAGCGTCAGTTCCATTTCCTCGCGCGGGATAACTTGCTGGGCATAAGCAATAGTAAGGCTGGGATCGACAAAAATTGACCCGTCAGTGGGCTTCAGGGATCTGGTGATCAAGTTGAGAAGGGTGCTTTTTCCGGCTCCGTTTTGCCCCATCAATGTGAATTTGGACCCTCTCCGCAAAGCAAAAGAGGCCTCGTCCAAGATCGGCTTATCCCATCCATATTCGAATGTTACTTTGTTGAAGCGTACGGCTACATCATCACTCGCCATTTTTTTCTGCATTAAACACTGAATTTCAATCATACCGCACTTTTGTGGATTTGAAAAGTGTTCCCTGACTGCTTCCCAAAGTTTAATTTTAGGAATAGAAAAATTTATGATTCACTAAAAAAGCCGCTTCGGGCGGCTTTTTAATGGATCATAAAAAGCAAAGCTAACCCGATTGCATCTTGTAATCCAGGACATAAATATCCCATAAGACAACAAGGAGGGACACGATCATCGGACCTATGATGAATCCGGAAATGCCGAAAAGAGCGATTCCCCCAAGCGTGGAAAACAGAATTAGGAGCGGATGCATCTGGGTATCTTTTCCGATAAGTTTCGGGCGGAGAAGTATATCTATCGGACTTATCACCAAAAATCCTGCCAAAAGAATAATGATGCCTTCCACTGGGTGGCCAAATAATATCATTGCGATCCCGACCGGAAACCACACGATTCCCGATCCCATGGGAGGGATGACGGAAAAAACAGCCATCAAGATGCCAAACAAAATAGGGGAGGCCACGCCGGTCGTCCAAAAAAGGACGCCGCCGAGAATCCCCTCAAAAATCGCCATGAGCATTGTCCCTCTTAGCGTAGCCCGAACCATGGAATTTATATCTTCGATTAAAATAGTGTCATATTTTTCCTTAAGAGGAATAAGTCTCATTATTTTATCGACAAGCTTTTTCCCATCGATGAACATATAAAAAAGTGAAAAGAACATAATGAGCATTACGAATATAAAACGCAGGATGCCTGCGTACGTTCCTTGCAGGATAAACAAGAATCCCTGTGAAAAACTTTTCAGAGCCGAAAGGATGGAATCTTGATTAACTATTTTTCCAAGGTCAAGTGATCTGAATATAGAAAGGGAAGACAGGTTATGGACGATATTCATTATTTTTCTCGACGATTCGGGATTTGTGGCAAGATTGATAATGACAGACTGGACCTCGCTCGTCACTAAGGCCAGAATAATGAGGACGGGGATTATAATTATTAGGGCGATGAGAAGACAGGTCAGCAGTGAGCTCAACCATTTTCTCTTGGTCTTCCTCAACAAAAAATTATAAACAGGATTGAAGAGATGAACCAAGATCAAAGCGAATAAGAAAGGGATGAGAAATGGTTTCATTATGAAAAAGGCCAAAACAGTGAGTCCGATAAGGATCGCAAAGAAAAAATATGTGTTGTAGTTTATTTTCATATTGGCTTTTTCATTATATCACCAATGACAATAAATAAGCCATCCGGCACGGTTATAAAAGGCCGCTTAGGGCGGCTTTCTTCTCTGCAAAGTTTAAATGCCAATAGATAACAAAAACCCGCGAGTTCATTTCGCGGGTTTTTTCCGAAGTCCTTTTTTTAGCTGGACGTTGTTTTGGAAACCGATTGGGATGTATTCGAATATCCTGCGCCGCTGGAATTTTGTTTCACCTTAATTTTAAATGTGTACGCTGTGTGTGATGCAAGCCCGCTGATTTTCACAGATCCGTTTCCGCTCGAATCAAGCTTGGTCACTCTCGTGATAGTTTTGGACTTTTTCGAGTGCTTGTTGGTATAAGTTATTTTTACTACGATACTTTTGCCGGCCAGACTGGAGTCAGAAATTGGCAAAGTGACGGAGTTTTTGCCAACGTTTGAAATAGCTTTTATCTTTGGTGTCGACGGTTTTGAAGCCGCAAAAACTGGAATAGCCAGAAGCATGCTTATTGCAATCAAGCCGCCAGCCAATTTTTTGGTGAAATTCTTCATAATTATTATTTTATTTTTTAGTCTCTATATCTCGACGCTTCCAAAGGAACTCACCCGCAAAAGAAAGCCTCTTTTGCGAGGATCGACCTGCTCCAAATCAAGGAAGTCTATATACACTATACAACTATACGACCTAATTGGATTCTATCTTTCATTCTTTTCGCAAAAAGTTCAAATCCTATCCTGATACCCCCAAAAAGCTTTATATAAGCCTGAAAAACGTTGCTCCCTCTGCAGGACAAACTTAGAACTTTGGATTGGGGAGAGATAAGTCATACATTGATTTTTTTACAAGAGCATATAGAAATTTAATATAAAAATAACAAGTGCTACAAATAAAAAATCCGAGTTTTTTACCTGCCAAAAATTTTGCGCAGTTCTTTTTTTGCCTGTTCGAGAATTTCTTTTTGATCCTTGTCCAAATTTTTACCCGCGCGATTGATATAAAAATTGAGCATTGACATCGCTGATTGAAGCGCCGTTCCCTTCCTGCGCCGGGACTCCTGCGCAGATTTTTTGAGAGATCTTGCGATTTTTTTCGGATCTTTCCAAGTGAAAATTCCTCTTTCCAGATCGAGCGCGTTGCTATATTCAGCCACTCTTCGAGACCAATATTTTTTATTTTTTCCACTCATATTTATTTGTAATTGATCGAATCAGTCATGTTTTTCAACCGTAAAATAGTAATACCCGATATCGTCCGCGCCAGAATCAATCCCGCCTTTTCGACAAGCAATAGAAATTTGTTGACTCGTGGAGTCGACGCCATCGAGGTCGGGCAGAAGCAAGCCGCAGCGTCCGTCGGCAGAGCGGACAATCAGCCCATGTTTTTTCGGATCATGCCTCTGAATATCCTTTATCTCCTTTGGTTCGCTTAGGATACTGACTTCATAACTTAAATCCCGAAGTTCTTCTTCGGCGACCGGATAAAAACGATCGTCTCGCGCGCAAGCGGAGATTGCGCTCGTGATTATTTCCTCGGCGATATTTTTCTTGGCTGGCAGATAGGTGCCGACACATCCCCGCAGTTCTTTCTCCTTGCGGATTGTCACAAAAACTCCCGCCCGGCGGGAAAAAAAATCCTCGGGCAAGTTCCCGGGAACATGAATATTTTTTTTATTTTTTACGTATTCCTCAATGGCGTGCCTGGCCAGTTTGACGTAAAGATCCATAAGAAAAAATCAAATTAATTTTGCAACCAGATAGCCCACGCCGAACGGTCCTTCGTAAGACAAAACTTCCGGCTGCCAATCTGCTTCTGATGCCTTCAGTGCTCCAAGCAAGAAAGAAAATGAGCGTAGACCGCACTCTCCGGCTTGGGGAAATTTTTCGTCCAGCTTCAAAAAATCATCAATATTTTTTTGCGTTAGATATTCCTGAATCGCCCTGTCGAACTTTGGACCGTCAGAATGAAATCCATATGGTCCTTCTTTTTTCAGGCAATGAGAAAGGTCTCCGGATGCAATAAAAGCATAGCGCTTATCTTTCGGCAATTTCTCAAAAAATTTCCTGCCCTTTTCGAAATGTTCGCGGGGAGATTCAAGACCGGTCATAAAGGTTTCAACTTTTCCTTTAAAACCTCCGGCTAAAAAATAAAGCGGCACCTCAAATCCCCAATCCGGATGCGGAGAAGAAATAATAATGGCGTCCGGTTTGGTTTTTTGAAAGTGTTTTACTAAGGTATCCAACGCCCGCAAAGTTTTTTTGACTTTTTGGCGATCTTCATCTGAACCGACTGAAGGCAATAATAACGGCGGATGAGGGGCGATGGCCGCAAAGGCAATCATAAATTAGACAAAAAAATTACTTAACTTCGAAAACTCCATCCAATTTTTTTCCGCAGCCGAGGCACTTTTCGTTTTTATCCAGGCGCTCCACGCCATAACCAATCCTTCTAATCGCAACTTTTCCGCACCCAGGGCAACGGGTATTCTCAACATCATCTTCCCAAATATTTCCGGCATACACGTACCTAAGTCCCTCTTTTTTGCCGATAGCGTAAGCTTTCTTCACTTTTGCAACAGGCGTATCGGGAAGATGTTTCAGTTTCCAGGAGATGGCTCCGGAAAAAGCGCTCACGTGCCAGGGGACAAAATCCCCCAATTCTTTTTTGATAAACTGAGCGATCTTTTTCAGCATCTTTTCATCGTCGCTTAAAGTGGGGATGATTAAAGTGGTGATTTCCAGCCATACTTTTTCTTTTACCAATCGCTTGCAGTTCTCCAAAACCGGATTCAGCCTAGCGCCGCAATTTGATTTATAAAACTCGTCATCAAAAGATTTGATATCGATATTAATGGCATCAAGGTATGGAATTATGGAATCCAGTGTTTGATTCGACATGAAACCATTGGAGACCCAGACATTTTTGAGCCCCTTTTTTCTGGCCAGCTTCATCGTGTCCAAGCAGTATTCCAGAAAAACCGTGGGCTCTGTATATGTGTAGGCAATGCTCTGGCAACCGGCCTTCAGCGCTTCTTTCACAATTTCTTGAGGCGAAAGATCGTATCCCCAGTTCAATTTTTCATATTCCTTTACTTTTCCTTTCAGGTTGTACATCTGCGAAATATCATAGTTCTGGCAATTGGCGCAGCGGAAATTGCAGCCGATGGT
>JAVHPA010000070.1:0-3062 GCA_036170345.1 Candidatus Moraniibacteriota bacterium | reverse complement strand
AAATCGTTCAGGGCTTTTTCGTAAATTTCCAGCATTTTTTTCGCGCATACAGAGCAAGTATATTTTTCTCTTGCCACCCGTTTCGCCTCTTCGGAAAATTTTTTTCTAAGATCCTCGTCGTTGATTAATTTTTCCACCGCCTCTTTAAATTCTTTTATATTTTCCGAAACGAGAAATCCGGTTTTTCCGTCTTCGACAATGTCCCGCGCGCCTGTGGCTCGCACCGCCACAATGGGAAGTCCGGCATACATCGCTTCCGTCAGGACCGTTCCTTGAGTTTCTGATTTTGATCCATACACGAAAATATCACCGGCCGCGAAATATTTTTTCAAGTCTTTCCAAGAAACGAACCCGGTGAATATAATTTTGTCGCTCAATTTATTTTTCTTGACGAAGGTTTTCAGCTCCGGTATAAGATACCCATCCCCCACAGCCATGAATTTTACCCGCGGATTTAGCAAAAGAATTTCCTTTATAGCGGTGAAAACGAACCTAGTATTTTTTTCTTCCGTAAATCTAGTGATAAGGTTTAGTAGAATTTCATCATCTTTTATGCCATATTTTTCTCTCAATTTGGCCCGATTCAAATCATAAAATTCTTTTTCTTCGACGCCCGTGGGAATAGCGTGTATATTTTTGTTGGTCACCCCCCAGTTCTCAATTATCTCAATAACCGATTTCGTTGGGGTAATTACCAAATCGCATTTATTAGCATAATTTCTGGCGTTTCGGATGGTCCACCAAACGGCGAATCTTTTTGGTATAAACGGCGCAAAATGGGCGTATTGGTCATAAAGGGTATGCCAAGTGAAGACCAGCGGAATATTTTTTTTCGTTGCCCAGCGTTTGGCAGCGCTTCCAAGAAGATTTGGGTGCTGGGAATGAATAATGTCGAGATCCAAATTTTCCAAAATCTTATCAATTTTCCCGGAATAGGGAATTGCCAAAGGAAACCTTATTTTTATTTTTATGTCCACTGAAGGATATCGAAAAACTCTCGGATTAGCATCTTTGTAGTCTTTCCAGTTCGGCGCGAAAATAAAAACATCATGACCCAAAGATTCGAATTCCTTTCGAAAACTTTCGACAGATAACGAAACGCCGTAAGGATTGGGGAGATAGTTGTTAGTGAAGATTCCGATACGCATAAATTTCTAAGGTTCGACCTTAGCAGCTGCTAAGGTCGAACCTTAGAAATAAACTCTGCTATCCTTTCATGCACTTTCTTGTCGTCCACAAACACGTGATAGGCATTTTCTATCCAAAATATCTCTTTTATTTTCGATTTCACGCCGTCATAAATCATCTCTGGTGATTTCCGAGAAACCATGTAATCGTTTTTTGTTTGCATTATAAGAATCGGCTTTGCAACTTTGGGCAGAAATTTTTCCGTCGCTTCGGCGAGGCGCATTATTTCTTTGGCGCTATTGACCGGATAGTACGGATAAGCCGGGCGAATTCCTCTTTTTTTTCTTATCCAAGGCGGAAAATATTTTTTTCGATAGGTTTTAACCATCCCCATGAAAAATAATACGGCTTTAGTGAAGCAATTAAGGTGAAACCAGATCGGCGTTCCAAGGGAAAGAATTCCCACGACGCTTTCATCTTCCGAAAGGAGAATTGCCAAATCTCCTCCCATTGAAATTCCGCCAACAAAAATTCGCGAAGTTTGTTTCTTTAGTTCATCGAGGGCATCTTGCGAATCTTTCAGCCAATCCTGCCAAATTATGCCCTTCAAATCTTCCGGTTCTGTGCCATGGCCGCGGAGAAGCGGCGCGTAAACTGTATAGCCGAGAGAATTCAGATATTTCGCCAAAGGTAAAAGCTCATCGGGAGGCGAAGTCCATCCGTGAAAAAGAAGAATGCCAATTTTCGAATCGCCTTTGAGCCAAATTGGACCCGTTTTCGTGCGGCCCTCTTCCATTAAATTATTTCTTCTTTTTTGCGTCGAATAAATCCCGCCCATTGCTGGATGAAGCGCACCACCACTTTGAAAGGAGCTTCGATGATGACATCAAAGAGAAAAATGAAAACATTTACCCGGGAGAAATTGACCGACATCCATTTTCCGATTCTGACAAAGGGCATTGAAAGCGTGTCGATGATCACGCCAATCATCCCTTCTTTCTCCCGGGCGACCAGCAATTCCCGGATAGGCTGGCGGACCAAGGCGTTGAAAAAACTGACTACGCTGAAAAGGAAAAGGAAAATCAGGATGCCGAGCCAGTTGAAATGGAGAATATTCAGAATCCAGATGGCGAGGCCAAAAGAAATGCCGTAGGTAACGGTGAAAAATATATTAAGGGACCAGTCGGAAGCCGTTTTCAGCTCTTTTGTGTTGATTATGGCGATGGGTTCTTCCGTGCTGCCGTAGACGATTTCTTCGGCGCCTTTAGCGATCATTTTTGAATTCTCCTGGCTGGGGCGGCGGACAGTGGCCGATAGAATGATCAGATATAAAGGAGGGAAAAGGAGATTGAGATAAATTGGAAAAAGATTTATTTCTCCGCTGATGTAGCGGTCATATGGATATTCCACGGCCACCGCCAGCACTATTTTCGTGATAATGAGGAAAATAAGGCTTCGCTTGACTCTTTTTCTAAACTTTTTCATTTCCCGGTCGTAAACTTCGTCCGCCGCCAGCTGGACGGTGAATTTCAGGGATTCCGGATTGGCCAGAATCTTATCGATTTTTCCGATATTGGAAAGGGCCGTTTCGTAAAATATGTTGAAATAAACCGCGTATTTTCGAAGAGCGATGCCGATTTTGGCCGAGAGGGGATTTTCCAGTTTATTTTGCAAAGACTTGGCGAGGCGCGGCAATTCGGAAATACTTTTCTCGATTTCTTTTTCGGGCATATCGCTCTTGAACCAATCGGGCAAAAATATTTTGAGAAGAGAATAGTTGAGAGTTGCCTTATCAGACTTCGAAAGAGACCGCAGGACCGACAAAAAGATCTGGATATCTTTGTCTCCTTCTTTAGTTTGATTTCCGCCTTTGATAACAATTCTTTGCTTCACAGTTTGATCAATCCTCAAAAACAGTTGAATCTAGCGGTCTT
>JAVHPA010000069.1:0-3215 GCA_036170345.1 Candidatus Moraniibacteriota bacterium | reverse complement strand
CGACGCCAGAGCAAGAAGAAAAATTCATAGAGAAAATAGAAAAGCCCCGCGAGAAAAAATATTCATATGATCGGAAAAATTTCCGGCCAGGGAGGCAAATTATGCCTCCAATTTTGGTCACCAAAAAAAGTGAGTCCCGCAAAAGACAATCCGAAGCTTTTCCCAAGAGTGAGCAGCAAATGGCCCTGGTTGACATCCGGATTGAAAACGGAGACCTGGTTTGTGCGCCCGCTGAAATGATCGGGGTGGTGATAGAAATCGAAAAGCATCGGAAGAGCCACGATCGCCGCTGCTGCGGAAAAAGCCAGGATTTCCTTCCAGTGGGTCGCGAAAAATCTTTTGCGGCTGATGATGAAGGCGGCCAGTAATGCGATCAAAATGAGCGGCGCAATGCGAAAAGCGATGTAGGTATGTACGCCCAGGCCAAAAAATAATCCGGCAAATACATAATCAATTATTTTCTTTTTTTGGATACCGCGAATGAGAAAAAATACCGTGAACACCAGTACAAACGGTAGCATGACCGCACGGAATGATATCCGACTGAAATTGATCGCCCAAAAAGTTGTCGCAGTGATGAATCCAGCGATGATCCCAGCACGCCGACTCGCAAAAAGTTCTTCGCCGAGGAGGATCATCCCCAAGACTGTGAGCGTTCCAAAGAGAACTGACCACATTTTGAGAGTGACTACACTGATCCCGAACAAACTGAAACTCAAAGCGATGAGATTCATAAACAAGCCTTCCCGCCCGTTGTTGTTTTCATAAAAAACTTTCCAGTGATGTGCGGCATTTGCCGCGACTGCGTCAATTCCGTTCACTGACTCATCCGGATATACCCCGGGAGGCAAGGTGCTGAGATGATAACTGCGTATAAATAGGGCCGCAAACACGACCAGCACGGCGAGAATGATATACGTTCTTATGCTGATATCTTTTTTCGGCGTTTCCTTGATTTTTTTGTTTGGTTTTTTAGCCATGTTTTTTGTTTTAATTATTTTAAATTTTTTAATAATATGCTATTCGCTAATTCAAAAGGCAAAGATGATAATCCGTGACATTTGATTCTAGAGAAAATCCGATACTAATACCGATAATAATCCGGTTTATACGGCCCACTGTCCAAAATTCCGAGATATTCTGCCTGCTCCTTGGTGAGTTTCGTCAATTTCACGCCAATTTTTCCGAGGTGCAGACGCGCCACCTCCTCATCAAGTTTTTTGGGGAGAATATGAACGCCGATTGCGTATTCTTTCGTCCAGAGTTCGATTTGCGCCAGTACCTGATTGGAGAAACTGCTGCTCATCACGAAGCTCGGGTGTCCAGTGGCGCAACCCAAATTCATGAGCCGCCCTTCGGCCAAGATATATATCTCGCGGCCACCGGGAAAAATATATTTGTCCACTTGGGGCTTGATGTTTACTTTTTTGACGCCTTTCGCGCTGTCGATCTTTTCCATTTGAATTTCATTGTCGAAATGTCCGATATTCGCAACGATGGCCTGGTCTTTCATTTTTTTCATATGGTCAAACGTGACGACATGCCGGTTTCCAGTCGCGGTGACATAAATATCGGCTCTTCCCAGAGTATCCTCGATGGTCGTGACTTCATATCCCTCCATGGCTGCCTGAAGAGCGCAGATCGGATCTATTTCCGTGATAATCACCCGGCAGCCCTGTCCGCGAAGAGCTTGGGCGCAACCTTTTCCCACTTCTCCGTATCCGCAGACTACCGCCGTCTTTCCGCCCAGCATCACGTCCATGGCCCGGTTCAGTCCGTCAACGACCGAATGCCGGCAGCCGTAAATATTGTCGAATTTGCTCTTGGTCACCGAGTCATTGACATTGATGGCGGGAAATAATAATTTATTTTGTTCAAAGCGCTGATAAAGCCGATGCACACCGGTTGTCGTTTCTTCCGAAACGCCTTTGATTTTTTTCGCAACATTCCCCCAGCGCTTCTGATTTTTTTGATATTCTTTTTTCAATATCTTGATCAACTCCTGAAAATCCTTTTCGGATCGGCTATGATCTTTTTTCAGTAGTGATGGATTTTTTTCAATATCCGCTCCCAGATGGACCATCAGTGTCGCGTCTCCTCCATCATCGACAATGAGATCCGGCCCCTGGCCGTTTCCGAAGTCGAGCGTTTTTTCAAGACACCACCAATATTCTTCGAGTGTTTCGCCCTTCCAGGCAAAAACGGGAATACCAGTTTTGGCGACAGCCGCCGCCGCGTGATCTTGGGTCGAAAAAATATTGCAGCTCGACCAGCGCACGTCGGCGCCGAGAACCGTGAGGGTTTCGATGAGGACCGCCGTCTGGATCGTCATATGGAGCGACCCAGTTATTTTTGCATTCTTAAGCGGTTTTTTACCCGCGTATTTCCCCCGAATCGCCATCAACCCCGGCATTTCTTCTTCGGCAATATTGATTTCTTTCCTGCCCCACTCAGCGAGTTTAATATCCGCTACTTTATAATCTTTCATAATTTTTGATTTGTTAATTGGGATTTGTTTAGAAATTAGAAATTAGAAATTAGAAATTGAATTACGTTAATTATAGTTTCACATCTTCTTTGTATGAAGTCTTGTATCTTCTAATGAACTCCCGATGTGAAAATCTATGCTCCTGCGTTCCGTATTTTTCAATCGCGAAACTCGCCGTGACGCTTCCGAGCCGGGCGCACATTCTCAAATTATATCCTTTATCAAGCCCAATTAATAGTCCCGCGCGATAGGCATCGCCCGCTCCGGTCGGGTCAATAATATTTTTCGGCTTGCTCGCTTCAACGCGTATTTCTTCTTTTTGATTTGTTTTGATAAACGATCCCTTATCGCCAAAAGTCGTAATCAGCATTTTTGTTTTATTTAGTATATCATCTTCGCTCCAGCCGGTCCCTTTTTGAATCATTTTGATTTCATAATCGTTTCCAATGAGAACATCCGCTTGTCTAATGGCTTTCTTAAGTTCCTTTCCGCTGAATGCCGGGATTTGCTGTCCGGGATCGAAAATTGCTTTGATGCCAAGAGTCACGCACTGCGACAAATGTTTGATCATAATTCTCTTTTGCGTCGGTGAAACAATGGCCCACTTCGGTTTTTTATCCCGCTTTTTGAAAAAAATATCCGGCGCGGAACCGAGAGCCCCATTATAGAAAGCCGTGATTTGATTGTCATCGAGATCGGTTGTTATATAGCAGGAAGCGGTGAAAAG
>JAVHPA010000068.1:0-14795 GCA_036170345.1 Candidatus Moraniibacteriota bacterium | reverse complement strand
CCGCCGGAGTGTTTTGGGCCGTTGGCTCAACGGCATAATCTTCTTGGGGAGTGGCTTGAGGCTGAATTGAATGCGATCCTTCGTAGGAAACCGGCGCCGGAGAATAGTTGTAAGGCGAACCCTGTCTGGGCACGTCGCCTTCAGCTCTTTTGGCTCCCGTAAGCCGCTCAAAAAATGATTTTTTTTCTTTCATGTTTTTTCTCTACTCCCTGCTGCTCGCGAGCGGCGGGGTAAAATTATGAGTATATTAGTGGAATATTAGGTAATATTAATATATATCCATCCTGAAAATTAATCAAGCTCTCGGAAATTAAAGGCGATTATCACCAGACTTATAGCCAAAGTTATTCCCAAAACGATCCCGACCAGCCAATTGGTGAAATTGCTCTTTTGGATCACCAAAAAATTATAAAGAAGGTGGATGAGAACGGGAAAAAAGAGAATTTTGAGAACTGACAGCCTTCCGGCAAAAATTCGGCCCGCGATCATGGAACCGATCAGTAAGGCCGCGAGAGATTGAAGCAAGACAATAGTTGCCAGAGAAAAGATGACACTGGGATCCAGCGCCCTGCCGCTCGTCAGGCTTTCATTGGAAATGAAAATCAGAAAAATTTCCGTCAGTGCGAAAAATAATCCAAGCGCCAAACTGCCGAGACACAGCTTGAGTCCGTGAAGATTTATTTTTTTTCTGATGATAGAAACAATGGCCAGATATTTGAAGCCCTCTTCAATCACCGCGGCCATCGCCAAAAAAATTCCCAGCCGGCCATAGTAGTCGAAGATGATTTCCTTTTGCCAAAAAATGTTCGCGAAAACTGCCAGCAGTTGTTCGGCAATGACCGCAGCCAAGGCCGTAAGAATGCCGAGAAGAATAATTTTTATGAATGTTGTCATTGAATTGCCGCTTACATTAGTTCAAGATCCGCGTCCGCTTCCAGATTTTTCCAATTATTATCAAATCTCTTTTTATTTCTTGCCAGTTTAAATTGATAGTATCCAGCCACGGCGATCATAGCGGCGTTGTCTAAAGAGTATAAAGTATCAGGTATAAAGTAGGAAGTATTTGGAAAATTATTTTTTACGGCTTTACAGAGTTGTTTTCTTAATTCCTCGTTGGCCGATACTCCTCCGCCGAGAAGAATGCTTTTAGGTTTGTATTTTTTCGCCGCTTGAACGGTTTTATGAACTAAAACATCGACAACGGCCTGCTGAAATTCAGCGCACAGTCCGGCAATAAGTTTTTTATTCTTTAGGATCTTTGGATTGTCGCGAACAGTATAAAGCACGGCAGTTTTAAGTCCGGAAAAAGAAAAATTAAGATTATTGGAATTTATCATCGGCCGCGGCAAAGCTTGGCTTTGAGGAATTTCCCGACGGACAGTCGGGGAAGGGAAAAGCCGAGCTTTAGCCGATTCTTTAAATTTATCCGCGTAAGCGGAGACAGCTGGTCCTCCCGGATACCCCAAGCCTAAGATCCTAGCCACCTTGTCAAACGCTTCTCCCGCCGCGTCGTCCAAAGTTTCCCCGACAATTTTATAATTCAGGTGCTTTTTCATCAAAATCAACTCTGTATGCCCGCCCGAGACGACTAGCGCCAATAGTGGAAATTCGGGTTCGGAATTTTGAATTTGTTTGGAAATTGCCACCCTGCGGGTGGTCCCCCGTAGGGGGAGAAACTTGATAAGGTTTGACCTTGAGGAATTTCCCGACGAATAGTCGGGGAAGGGAAAGGTCGAACCTTGATTAGAAATAAAGTTGGCATAAATATGGCCAGATATATGATGAACGCCGATCAGCGGTTTTTTCCAGGCGTATGCCAAAGCTTTAGCGGCATTCGTTCCGATGAGAAGGGCCGGAATGAGTCCCGGCCCTTGGGTAACCGCAACCAAATTAATATTTTTTGAAGAAATTTTATTTCTCCGGAAAAAGCTCTTGAGCATCATGAGAAGATTTCTCAAATGTTCGCGAGCGGCAAGATTTGGAACCACTCCTCCAAAAGGAGCGTGAACTTTTATTTGAGATGAAATTAGGCTATCAATCACCGAAAAATTATTTTTCGAAGCTTCGACTAGAGCCACAGCCGTATCATCGCAGGAAGTTTCAATGGAAAGGATGCGCATACTTTAAGTATAAAAGGTTCAACCTTAGCTGTACAGCTAAGGTTGAACCTTTTGGGAATCAAAAAACCCCGCGCTATGGCGGGATTTTTTGTGGTTTCAAAAGTTCAACTCTAGGCAGAGCCGATAGTTGAACTTTGAGATATTTAGCTCATTACCGCGTCTTTCAGTTTCTTCAAAACTCGGGCCTTGAGGACCGTTTTGGCGGGAATGCTGATGCTTTCGCCCGTCATTGGGTTTCTTCCCATTCGAGCCGCCCGGTTTTTCTTTTCGAGCTTAACCAAGCCCGGAATTTCAACGGCTTCTTTTTTGACCGTGGCTTTTACGACCTCGCTCATAGTCTCAATGACCATCAGCACGTCTTTCTTGGCGAGTTGAGTTTTCTCAACAATCGCCTCCACGAGTTCTTTCTTCTTCATTCGGTTTTCATTAAAGCTTATAATCCCCCTGTTTACTTGGGAATGATAGCATAGTATCAAGAAATAAGGCAATATCAGACAATAGGTAGGCGTTTTTATTGAGGTTTTTGATGCTCTTTTTTTCTTTTGTCCCAAGCTTTATACAAATTGCGCGCGAATAGCTCTCTCGAGTATATTTTGCTTATGAAAGCCATAAATTTGATATTTTATCTTCTTTTTTATACGGCCGTTAGCGCAATATAACCAGCTCAGATCCAAACTATAATCTTTCATTTTTCCGAAATAAATTTCGCATCGAAAAAATAAGTAGTGTCCGCTGAGGCCAATATCCACTTATAATTCTTTCTGCTATAATTCAACCAATATGAAAGCATCAATATTATCCATGGGAGCGATGTACGCGGACATTAACTGTCCTAAGTTCCCCTATAAAAATGGACTGCTTCCCAATCAAGAAATTGTGGGAGATGCCTACGAAGTCGTTCCGGGCGGTTCCGCCCTCAACTTCGCCCGAGTTTGCGCCGGCCTTGATCTCCATCCCGTTTTTGTCGGAAAAATAGGAAAAGATAAAATGGGACGTCTTCTAAAGGAACTGCTTTCGAAAACGGGCGTCACGCCCGCGTTGATTGAGGATCCGCAAGTTTCCACGATGGTGGGAATGAATTTTATCGGAGAAGACGAAAGCTCAATCATGACAGTCGTCGGTTCCGCCAGCCGAACCCTCACGGGCGAGGAAATGATGGCTAAGATCGAGCCATACTTGGACAAAGTTGGCTGTCTGTATATCGGAGGATGTTTCAAGCTGAAATCACTTCTCCCTTTTTATCCCGCTTTGGCAGAAAAAGCCCGGCAAAAAAAAGTGAAAGTGGCGCTTGATCACGGCCGAATCACGAATCTTGTTTCAAAAGACGACATTCAGGCCATCAAAAAAATACTTTCCTTCGTCGATTATTATCTCCCAAACAAAGAAGAATTTTTGGCCGTTTGGAGCGGCAATTCCATTGACGAGGCAGTCGCGAAAGTGAGAAAAATATCAAAGGCAGATATCGTGGTCAAAGACGCGGAAAATGGAGCCGTGGGTTTCAGGGAAAATAAATCAGTCCAGATCCCCTGCTTCAAGATTGCCGTTATAAACACCATCGGCGCGGGTGACAGCTTCAACGCCGGTTTCATCAAAGCGCAAAGCCTCGATTTGAATTTCAGAGAAAGTATTCGCTTCGGCTCCGCAACCGCCGCCCTAAAGATTTCCGAACCCGATCTTCCCACGCTTAATAAAATAGAAACGCTACTGAAAGTAAAGCCATAGATCGATTTGAAACAAAAAATATCCGCCAAAACGGCGGATATTTTTTGTTTCTGGCTTGTATTTATTATTTAGGTTTTATCAAGCTCTAATTTCCCGCCATAAATTCTTTCATACTGGAGGCGCTCGCGGCTTGTCCGGGAAAACTCGTAAGGCCGAGTTCTTCTGATATAAAGCGCAGCGTGTTTTCCTGCTGATAGACATTTGAGCTGGAATATCCTTTTTTCACATCCGGACCGACAGCGACCCAAGCGGTATGTCCGCCTCCGCGCGTCGAATCGGAAGATTTTGATTCATCAAATGTGATGATGAGAAGCCCGCCTCCGGGAGTATTGAAGTCGGAGCTCTTTATTAGAGGATCGATATTAGCTTTCAGCCAGTTATCAAAGCAACTGACATTAGAGCAACTGTGCGCGTTGTCTCCATTATTCGGAACGATAAAAGAATAGTTCGGCAATTGGTGATTGGCAAGATCCGCCGCAAACTGGCTGAATGGCACCAAATTTTTAGCTTGATTGCTATTTTCGCGGACATCGGAATAGTATGACAAAGGATTGTGATGCTGGGTGTATCCGTTTGTATCTTTTCCAGTATATCCGACCGAGGGCAGATTTTCCGAATATTCCTTCCATGTTTTTCCGGCCGCGATGAGGTGCCGGACGATATTGTCATCTTTCACTTCATCGGAAAAACTGTCTTTATCTGAAAAAATTTGCCCGCCCGTCAACATGAAATAATTCCCCATCGATGGATGGATGTTGCCATAATATTCTTTGGCATAGGCATAGGTATTCGCAAGTGAGTTGAGATACGGCATATCCTTGTTGTTGCCGATAATATGATCATAGTTCTGGTTTTCCCCCAAGACGATCAAAACGTGCTTTTCCTGACCATTGGGCGAAGCTGGTGGCGCCCCTGAAGTACCACTAGCTGCCGGCTGCGGCGTGCTCTCTGGAACCGGAGTACTGGTGCTGTTTGCGTTTTCGCTCGACCCTCCCGATGTAACTGCTCCAGAGAATGAGGGAGAATCGGGCGTTGCTGTCTGGAAAGATGGGTTTGGAGCAGGTGGGTTGAATTTATTTTTGCCCAAAAATGAATATGCCGCAAAGGACGCTCCGCCGAGAAGTACAACCGCGATAAGCACATAAAGGTATCTTTTCATATTTTTGTGTGCTAAATGAATTATATAAACTATTACGCCATACAATGACTGAAAAATTTTCGAGCGGGCCTAGTCAACTTGTTCCGCGCCTCCAGCATCTTTTGAAATTTGAACGTTTTGAGTCTTGTATCCGGCCGCGCTCACTGTAACATCAAAAGTCAGCTTATTCGGAGATTTATAATACAAGCTATCCTTGTTTGCTTTGAAATGACCAGAATCCGTTCCGTTATCAAAATGGATGGCTTGCGTTTCACCGCTTCTCGAAACAAAATCCGTGAGTTTTTTATAATATCCTTCTTTTTGTCCGGTTGCCATGTCTGTGATCATATAATAAACTTCAAAATCAGATAAGTCTTTACCTGTAATATTTTTTAGAGTTAATTCCAGATGATCATCTACGGCCTTGCCTGATTTGTCGGTGTTATTTTCCACTTTGCTGTCAGTTATCACAAAGCCTTCCTGCGTGGCTGCATTTTGAATCGTATTTTTGTAAAGTCCCGGAACGATATCCTGCGGATCTTCCGAAGAATTAATCGCGCCATTTTGAACAGGGGCCTTCGTCTGCGAATTATCAGTTCCTGAAGTAGCGCCTGGAGCCTGTTGCGGCGCGTTTGTCTGTGTTTGAACTTGCTGTTTTTTAGGTGTGCGCGTGATGGCGTATGCGCCGATTCCCAAAATAATTACCGTGCCCCAAATGAACCAAATTTTATTTTCCATGTTCATAGTATTTTAATATCTTAAAAAAATTATTCCTCTTTCCAAAGCATTCTTTTTTTGACAAACATCATTGCGCCTGCAGCGCCAAACAAAATACTCGCAAGACTTATCCACCAAACATCCCCGATTTTATCATGAAAAACAAAATCCAGGGATTTCCCGTTATAAGTATCTTTGATGCCTAAGAGAGCAAACGCCAAACGCTCATAATGTTTGGTAAGCGATGTCTGTTCTAAACTGTCTCTGGTTTTTTCGTAGCGCGAGAACTTTTCCAGAATAACCAGCTGGTCAGCCTTTATGATATGCAGACTGTTGAAAAGCCCGCCCGGAACCTGGTTGTCAGGATCCATCGTATCTCCTATTTGCGGGATGATAAGCACAAAAAGGATCCAGATTACAAAAGAAACAATGAGCGCATTGGGCAAAGATTTCATCAAAGTGGAAAGTGCTGCGGAGATCGAGAAAAAAATCAACAGATATATAATAGTGAAGGCAAATGTTAGCAGTATTCTAAATAGTTGCGGTCCCGTGAGCATAGTTTTTCCAACAACCTCAACCACGAGAGTTACTCCCACAAAAACAATTCCCGCGACCGAAACAAGCAGTAGCGCATTCCCTAAAAATTTTCCCGCGTAAAAAGAAAGTCTGCTGATCGGCCTGGTTAGGATGAGTTGCAAAGTATTATTGCCTTTTTCTTTGGCGATGCTCAAATAGCCGAGTACGATTGCCAGAATTGCCCCGATAATTTCCAAAAATTCAATTGCTCCACGTAAAAGCTGCAGTGGAAAGAATTGAGGTTCAGATAAATTTTCCACAACCTGGCCACTCTGCTTCAATTTAATCAATGCATTTTGGTATACTACCACCTTACTCTGAAAATCAAATGAAGCCACCACGATAGAGGTGCCAATCAAAAAAAGAAGAAATGCAAGAAACACCAAAAACACTTTATTTTTCAACGCATCAGTAAATTCTTTTTTTGCCACCGCAAAAATTTTTGCAGCATTATTCATAAATATTTTCTTCTTGGATAGAATACGCGCGAATCAAATAAAAACACAGTCCCAGGCAAATACCCGCAGCAACTAGGAGAGTGAATATTTTACCGCTGTTTGCCAGAATAATACTCCCAATACTTGCGTACGATATCTGCAACGAATTGTTCAGCAATTGGCTGGAAAATGAAGTATAATGCCAACCAAGGGAGATTGGTCCGAGGTATTGCGACATCAGAGCGAAAAATGTTCCCGCGGGGGCAGTCTGATCCATGGTAACGGGATTAAGGAGCGCGGTCGGTGTTTGGCCTGAAACAAGTTCCGGCAGAACAAAGCTGATGCCGACCCAGATGCAGACCGGAATGAATAAAGCCAAGGACTCACTTTTTGTCCTGATAGCAAACAGCAAGCCGAGAAAGGTAAAAAACAAGAGGTAAAAAAAAGAAAGAACATAAAAAATGAACAATCTCAAAATATCATCAAAAACCAAGTGTTGAAAAGGAAGAAGTAATGAAGAAATCACACTAATAACAAATGTGATGCCGATGATACTAAAAAGCGCCATGCAGATGCCCAATATTTTTCCCATGAATAATGTTTTTGGAGAAATTGGCCGGGTGAGCAGTAGCGGCAGCACGCCGGATTTGCGTTCCCGGATAAAACTGCGATGGCCAATCACAATAGCCAAAAGCGATCCGATCAAAAATATGTAAACGATAACATTGCGAAAATTTGTCAGCGCCGGTAGCGCGTTCAGAGGATTGGATGGAATATTATTCACTCCATTATGCTGAAGAAAACCCACGGAAGCATTATAGATTGAAGTTGTTGTTGCGGTCGCAATCAGACCGATAAATGAAGATGCCAGCGTCATGATGATAAAGATGCTTAGAAGCAAGAAAAAAACACGTTCCCTAAAAAGAACTTTTACCTCCTGCATGGCAATAGTGAGAATGCTGGACATATTTTTATTCTTCGATAGCAAAATATATATCTTCCAAAGAGTTTTCGTTGGAAAATCTTTTCAGCACATTTTCGAGTGTTTCTTTATATATAAGTTTTCCGTGATTCAATACTCCGATTGTTGTACAAACTTTTGCCACCTCGGAAAGCAAATGGGTATTCATGAAAATAGTCATATGCTTTTCCCGATTAAGCTTCAAGATAACTTCGCGCAATTTTTTTATACCCATTGGATCAAGCCCCGACGTTGGTTCATCAAGAAACAGCACATTCGGCTCATGTATGATCGCTTGGGCAATCCCAATGCGCTGTCGCATACCCTTGGAAAATTCTCCTAATTTTTTATTCTCAATGCCAGTGAATTCAATAAACTCCAATACCTCGGCAATTTTTTCTCTGGGATTTCGAATGCCGGATAGTTTGGCAAAATATTCGAGATTTTCGAAGGCCGTCAGATTATCATAAAACTTCACGTTTTCCGGTAAATAGCCAATACATTTTTTCACTTCTATGCTTTCCTTTATGATGTCAAAACCGCAAATTTCAGCGCTGCCCGAAGTTGGCGCAAGTAGTGTCGTCAAAATATTAACCGTGGTGGTTTTTCCTGCGCCATTGTGTCCCAAGAAGCCAAAAATTTCGCCTTGCATGACTTGCAGGTCTAAATTATCAAGGGCAGTTACGTCTTTATATTTTTTCGTCAGAGATTTAGTCTCAATTATAATTTCTATATTTTTATCCATAATTTTTAAGTAAAATCAAATGAATTTATTAACTTTCCGTCGACTGAATACAAAGATAGGTTCATTTTTGCCCCAGAAACAGAAATAACAGCATAGAAATTACCCTCATATGTATAATCAGAAATACTGGGCTTCGGTTTGACATTTTGAGGTGCGTCGGTATTACCAACCACGAACTGGTAAATATTACCGATTTTCTTTCGGGTGAAGATGTGCTCATGGCCATTAATAATGGCTGTTACATTGTTATCCACCAAAATCTTCCAAAGCGCGTCTCGCTGCTTGGGATAGACATAAAGACTCCGGTCTTGGCTTTGATTGCTAGGAAAAGCGGGCTCATGAAAAAACATGAAGGTATGCTGTTTTTTATGCGCTGCGAGGTCTTGCTCGAGCCAAGTAAGCTGAACTCCATTTATCATATTACTCTTCGGTTTTTCGGTATCTAAAACCACAAAATGAGAATTTTGAAAGTCGAAAGAATAAACCTGCTTATTAAATCCGGCTGGACCGTTGGTCGGCAAATCAAATTCTTTTTGCCAGACGGCATCGGCAAGCTCCCCGCCTGATTGTTCGTGATTGCCTACCACTTCGTATGTTTTGGAAATTAAGGAAGATAGCTCGCTTTTCCATTCGGTGAAGCTTTTTTCACAGGCAACAGTATTTACACATTTAAATACCAAATCTCCAACTGCAAAAACCAAATCAACATTTTGTTTGGTGATAGAAGCTACGGCTTTTCCGAGATTCCCGTCGGGATAAGAGCTCTCAAAAAGTTTGGTATCCCCGATAATCGCGAATGAATAGCTATCTGGAACTTTATTGACTGCTGGCGATGCAGAATCTTGATTTGGATTTTGTTTATTCTCTACCGGGCTTGGGATTTCCGCTTGAGTTATTGCAGATAGAACGCCTTTGAAGGAATGTAAATTTGGTGCAGGGGATGGCTTTGCTGTAGGCAAAGCTGCTTTTTTAGCCGAGTTCTGATTATTGTATACTATAGGACGAAAAATATAAAAACCAAGTAACGCCAATAAAAGAACCGAGACAATCGCCCGGATGATTATTTTTATTTTTTTCATTAGTTATTTTTGAAGACACTTTCTGTATTATCACTTGACGTTTTTCAGTTTACTGGATTCGTACCCGCATTAGGAGTTGCGGGTTGACTTATTCCACTGGCGGGAGCACTTTTCTTGGTTTTGGTCTGGGTTTGGGAATTTTGCGTTTTGGCTTTGGCTGATTTTGCAGATTTTTTTCCATGGAAGAACGCGAATGCCCCGACGACCACTATTACGACAACGATAACCGCGATAATAATGTTTTCTTTCTTCATATACTTTGACATGGCTTTATTATTTAACTGTTTAAATCTTGATTTATTATAACCAGGCTAAATGAAGATACGATGAAACTTAAGGCAAGGGAAAATATATTAATTCAGGCACCGGCCAAAGGGAAAGAAACGATAATTTTAGTGCCCTTGTCTAAAACGCTCTCTATTTTGATTGACCCGCCGTGTTTATCAACAATCTCTTTCACAATTGAAAGCCCAATACCTGAACTCGAAAAATTTCGGCTATGGCTTTTGTCAGCTTTATAGAACCTTTCGAACACATGAGGCAGGTCATCCTCACTTATCCCCAAACCATTATCCCGAACCACAAGTCGCATTTCATTTTTATTGTTCTCGACACTAACGCGTACGATGCCGCCTTGCTTGTTATAATCAACCCCGTTTTGAATTAGATTGGATATTACCGAAACAAGATCATCCCAATTGCCTAAAATCTTTCCGGAATCAGCCCTTTCGATTTCTATCGAGATTCCTCTTTGAGAAATCCGCGACTTCATCCTGCTGGCTACATCCGTGACAAGCTCTCCCAGTCCAATCTTAGAGAAAGATGCCTTTTCTTTTACGGTTTCAATGCGGGAAAGCTTGAGAAGATTTTCTGTTATCTGTGACATTCGATCAATTTCCTCAAGATTGCTTTCAAGGACATCTCTCAATTCAGCCGCAGTTGCTTTGGAATTTTTCAGCGCAACTTCACTGTCGGATTTTATCACTGCCAGCGGCGTTCGGAGTTCATGGGAGACATTGGCGCTAAATTCCTTTTGTCTTTCCAAGGCGTGTTTAATCGGCCTTAAAGTTCTTCCCGCCAGGCTATAGCCCAAAAAAATGGTAAGCGCGAAAGCCGTTAAATCGATTACCACTACGCCATCCTTTGCGTCACTCATTGTTTGGATAATGGCTTGATCACCTTGATCCGGGACATCAGGAAATTCCGTTTCCAGATTGTCTTTTAGCACATACACAAACGAAAAATAAAGGACTGCGCTGAAAACAATCAGTACCCCGGTCATTATCAAGAGATAATAAGCCGTTAATCGCAGACGGGCGGAAACGAACAAATCACTCTTTGATCCGGTAACCAACGCTTCGAATTGTTTCCAAAATTTTTTCATCGTTTTTTCCATCAATTTTTTTTCGCAGATTCTTGATATGCGCGTCGACCAGGTTGCTGAAAGAATCAAAAGCAAAATCCCACACATGGCTGATTATCTGTTCCCGATTTAGCACCTGATTGGGATGCCGCATCAGATATTCGAGAAGCATAAATTCCTTGTTAGTTAGAGCAATCTCTCTCGCGCCGCGAAATACTTTTCGAGTGGCGGCGTCAAGGATCAGATCGTTAACTTTCAGCTGAACTGGCAATGATTCTTGCGGCCTGCGCAGAAGTGCCCGGATTCTCGCCAAAAGTTCAGGAAAAGAAAAAGGTTTTATGAGATAATCATCGGCGCCGGAGTCCAGGCCAATGATCTTGTCTTCATCCGCATCTTTCGCGGTCAGCATGATCACCGGCATCATGATATTCTGATTGCGCCAGTTTTTGCAAACCGCAATCCCGTCCCTTTTCGGGAGCATTAGGTCAAGAATGACAAGATCATAATCTTCCGAACTGACTTCTATCCGGCGCTGGGCAGATTCCCCATCAAAAAGTATATCCGATGCGTGTCCTTCTTGTTCCAGGCCCTTTTTTATGGATCTTGCCAGCTTTTCGTTGTCCTCGACGACAAGTATTCTCATAGTTTAGAAACTATAGCACTAAAATGAAGATTGCGTGAATCTCTGATTATTCATCATTTGTTCATATTCTCTTTATATTATACGATTATCCTATCCAAATATTTTTAGGCAATGGATCAAGGAAATTATTTTCAAAAAAATAAGAAGAAGCTGACCATTATCGTCGCAATAGCAATTTTTTCCATTGGCATATTTCTTCGCGCTTATCATTTTCACGATTGGCTTGATTTTGGTGACGATCAGGTGAATGATGCTACTATTGTAGGAGCTGTTGTGGATCACAATGCTCCCTGGCCGCTTTTGGGACCCAAAATGAGCCATACTGGAAACGACGGACGCAAAGGGCAATATCATCTAGGGCCGATGTTCTATTATTTTGAGATCACTTCGGCTAAGATCTTTGGCAATTATCCCGATAAAATGGCGTATCCCGATTTATTGTTCGACGTGCTGACTCTTCCGCTCTTCTATCTCTTCTTCAGACGTTTTTTCAGTACCAATATAACACTCGCGCTTACCGGGCTCTACGTTGTTTCTTTCTATGCGCTAAGCTTTTCCCATTCCGCCTGGAATCCGAATCCCATTCCGTTTTTTGTTTTACTGTTTTTGCTTTCCCTGTTGGAATTTTTAGTGCGCAGAGAAAAAACCAGCTGGATGTGGATAGTTTTTTTGGGGTTGGCGCTTGGGATAGGTATTCAGCTCCATGCCATTCTTTTGGTACTGCTCCCGTTGGTAGCGGCAATTGTTTTCTTTTTTCTTTTGAAAAGGAATTGGCGCGTTCTCACAAAATGGGGAGCAGTCTTTTTAATTGCGCTCATCTTGAATGCCGGACAAATTGCAAGCGAGCTTAAGAAAAATTTTTCAAATACCAGGAATTTTTTTAGTTCCATTCAAAGTGATGCTGGAGCCGGGAATGGGAAAGGGTCTTTCATGAACAATATTCCTTTGGATATCAGCTGCCACATGCAAGCCAATGCCTATATATTGTCTTCTTTAGGCAGTAATGAATGCAATTTTTCATTTACTAATCCGGCGCGATGGAGAAAAATCAGTCTCGGCTCCTGGGCGGATTTATTGTTTGGCGTTTTATTTTCGGTATTTGGGTATGGATTTTTGATTTATAATTTTCGCGCGGAAAAAGAGGAAAAAAGGAAATATTTTTTGGGGTTGGTGCTTTTGTTCGTTTCTTGCTCTTTTTTGGTATTGCTCCCGGTGATAGAAAAGCCGTTCAGATATTTTCTTCCTACTATTTTTGTTCCCTTTTTGTTCCTAGGGTTTCTTCTTGATTATTTCACGCGAAAAAATTTCCAGAAATTTCTGCCGCTTCTGGTTCTGATTTTTTCGCTACTATTGGCGACCAATTATCTCTCTATCCAAGCAGCGACCAAAGAACTATTGTCTCATACGCGAAATGGCCAAGATCACATCGTGTTGGGAGAAACGGAAACCCTGGTTAATTATATAATTGCCCGGACAAAAGATAACCAGCGGGAAGCATACCTTTTGACGAGCCGGGAGAGCGCCAACTTTTTCAAGCCGGTCGAATTTATCGCCCGGATGAATCAATTTCAAATCCTGGGAGCCAAAGGCATAGACAAAATTCCCCCGGGAAAAACGGTTTTTTATGTCCAAAGTTCTGAATTAAAGAAGAATGCGGTCAGCGGAAAATTTAAAATGTTTAAAAATTTCGGGCAGGTAACTTTGTATCAAATCATAAATTAGACGATTGCCTACCCGAATTAATGTGAGGAAATCATTATTGCGTTATACTGAAGAAGTATTTTGACTTATGCAAAATAGAAAATACAAAATCTTACTGATAGTGGCTGTGATTTTGGTTGTGCTTTATACTGCGCTTTTCTTCCCGCCTGTCAGGAATAGGCTCAACAATTTTTACAATACTGTCTATGTGCGGGTCACCACTATCGTTAGGCGTTGGGAACTTTCGCGCGCCAAGGATGAAGCTCCCGGGATAGGGCCGGGAAACAACCCTATTTCAGTAAATGATCCGGATCATTTCACTTTTGCGGTACTGGGGGACACGCAGAATTTTGAGCTCCCTGATTCATCCGGAGGTTTCGTGAAAGCGGTGGGACAAATAGAAAAAATGAATCCCGATTTTGTAATGACGGTTGGAGATCTGGTTGATAGCTGCAGCAGTCAGGCGGATTGCGCGAATTATAAAGCTTGGAAAAATATCGCCAAACCCATTCTTCCCATAACTTATGAAGTCGTGGGAAACCATGACCGCGTTGTGAGCAACAACGATGAAGCTGAAAAAACATCAGCGGACAAAGAGTGGCAAAATTATTTTAATTCGCCCACTAACGGCCCTACGGGCTTCGAAGAATTCACTTATTCCTTTGATGCCGGGAATTCGCACTTCGTGGTTCTGGACAGCGAAAAACCGAGAGAACACGAAATCGGCCAGGATCAGCTGATCTGGCTGGAAAAGGACCTGTCAGCCAATACGAAGGACAATACCTTCGTTTTCTATCATGAGCCGGCTTTTCCCATGAGCTACAAGGTCGGACAGAGTTTAGACTATCATCAAAAAGAAAGAGATGCTCTCTGGTCTATTATTGACAAATATAACGTAACCGCGATTTTCAACGGCCACGAACACATTTATTCAAGGCAGCAAATAGATCAAGATGAATTTCCCACAGAGAAGAATGGAATTTATCAGTTTATCATCGGCAATACGGATGCTTATGAGAAAGAGAATGTTACTACAAGCGACAAGGTGGATTATTACCACAAGGGACATGATTTTTGCTTCGTTGACGTCAGCGGAAAACAGATTATCGTGAAATTATTTTCGGTGGACGGGGATCTGGTTGATTCTTTCACTTTTTCAAAATAGGTTTTGTTCGAACCGCGCTCTTCATAATTAAATAATAAAACATCCCAAGAGGGGATGTTTTATTATTTTTTAGCCCTACGGGGAAGCTCATTGCTCGCTCGTTTCACTCGCTGCGCTTCCAAACCCCTCGGTTTGAATCATTCCGCTCCGGGAAAACTCACGTTTTCCCGACCCCTTTCCTGTTCGATTCCCCTAGACACAAAAAATATCCGCCAAGACGGCGAATATTTTTATGTGTAGCCCTACGGGGAATCGAACCCCGGTTAACGGATTGAAAACCCGCTGTCCTAACCACTAGACGATAGGGCCATGGCAGAAAATAGCTTGACGAGCGTTATAATAATAAATTTTATGGAATTGGTCAATGTTTTCGCCCGAAAGCCCCCGCTATTGAAAAACTCCCGATAAGAGGTTAAGATAGCTTTATG
>JAVHPA010000067.1:0-3264 GCA_036170345.1 Candidatus Moraniibacteriota bacterium | reverse complement strand
TCATTCTCGCTTTTCCAAAATCTCTTCCGGCTCCGGCGGATATACCAGTTGGAAAGATTATCGATAAAACTTTCAATTAATTTTGTCGGCCCATATATATCGTATTTTTCCAGCTTGCCGCCTACTTCTTTTATAATAGTATTCAGTTCTGAAATAATCCACCTGTCCAATAAATTTTCCTTAGCTTCGCGTTTTGAACTTTGAGCTTTGAGTTCAAATTTATCAATATTCGCGTACATCACAAAAAAATAATATGAATTCCAAAGCATCCGAAAAACGCGGTTAATCACATCCCGCATATCCTTGATATCAAATCTTTTTGGAAGACCGGGCTGATTGATTGAGAAAAGTATCCAGCGCAGCGCGTCAGCCCCATATTCATCCATAACCGCCATCGGCTCGATCACATTGCCGCGGGATTTCGACATTTTCTTCCCGTCTTTGTCGAGGATATGCCCAAGACAAATCACATTTTTATAAGCATTACCTGCCGGTACTTTTTTTTCTAAGTTAAGTATTGTCGCAATCGCATGAAGCGTATAAAACCATCCGCGCGTCTGATCGATCGCTTCGGAAATATAGTCCGCCGGGAAGTATAGTCCGCTTTCAATCTTTTCTTTGTCCTCTTTCGTCGCGCCATTTGGATAATGAAACTGCGCCAAAGGCATCGCACCCGAATCAAACCAGACGTCGATCACTTCGGGAGTTCTTGCCATTTCTCCCCCGCACTCGCACGGAAATTTTATTTCATCTATATAGGGCTTATGCAGATCTTTCGGTTTTTTTCCGGATAATTTTTCAAGCTCTTTGATTGATTCGATCACTTTTTGTCCGCCGCATTTTTCACAAACCCAAATCGGAATCGGCGTTCCCCAATAACGCTCGCGGGAAATCGCCCAATCTTTGACGTTTTCAAGCCATTCACCGAATCTTCCCTTTTTGATATGGGCAGGGATCCAATTTATTTTCTCGCCGTTGGCGATCAATTCTTCCGAAAGTTTGCTCATCCGGATAAACCAGGAGGGCTTGGCATAATATATGAGAGGCATGTCGCATCGCCAGCAATGCGGATAATCGTGTTCGTACATTTCTTCTTTAAATAGCAACCCGCGCTTCTTCAAGTCTTCGACAATCAGCGCATCGGCTTCATATTGATTTTTATCGTTCTTTTTTTTGACTGGAATTCCTTTTCCCGGAACATCAGCAGAAATTTTTCCTTCTTCATCAACCGTGATAAGTGTCGGTAAATTATTTTCCGCCCCCACTCGCGCATCATCTTCTCCGAACGCTGGCGCGATATGCACGATACCAGTTCCTTCTTCAGTGGATACAAAATCACCAAAAATTACTTTGTATGAATTTTCGTCTTTAGATATTTTATAAAGCGGCTCGTATTCAAGACCAACAAGATCATTACCCGTCATATCATCATGAACTATTTCTATGGGTTGATTATTGAATATTTTTGATACCAAATCGCTCGCAACTATAAGAAGTTCCGGAATATCCTTTACGCGAAGTGATGTATACTTAATATTTTTTCCGACAGCTACAGCAACATTGCCTGGCAGGGTCCAAGGCGTCGTCGTCCACACTAAAATATATGCGCTATCTTTAGTCCTATATCTTCCGTTGCCAAAATCCTGGTCTGGTTTTAATTTAAACTTAACAAATGCCGAATTATCTTTCACTTTCTGATACCCCTGCGCGACTTCGTGTGAGGAAAGCCCCGTTCCACAGCGATAACAATATGGGATTACTTTATTTCCCTGATATACCAAACTTTTTCCGTCCTTCCCTTTCGTTTTAAAAATCTGCGCGAATTGCCACCAGACCGATTCGATATATTTATTCTCGTAAGTTATATAGGGATTTTCGAGATCCACCCAATAGGCCATCCGCTTCGTCATTTTTTCCCAAAGGTCTTTGTATTTCCAGACCGACTCTTTGCATTTCTTGTTGAATTCGATAATGCTCTCGCGCACGTTGCCGGGAACGATATTTTCAATTTGAGATTTATTGTGAATCCCAAGCTCTTTTTCCACATGGATTTCTACTGGAAGTCCGTGCGTGTCCCAGCCCGCTTTTCGTTCCACCCGATATCCTTTCATGGTCTTATAGCGTGGAATGATATCCTTGAACGCCCGCGCCAAAACATGATGAAGTCCGGGTATTCCGTTAGCCGTCGGCGGACCTTCGTAGAATACAAAAGATTTATCGGCGGAATTTTTTTCCACCGACTTCTCGAATATCTTATTCTCTTCCCAGAACTTCAAAATCTCTTCCTCCATCTTGGGAAGGCTTTGTTTCGGATCGACAGGTTTAAACATTTTTGTATACTTCTAAAGTTTCCCGCGCGCATTTTTCCCAGCTGAATTTTTTGGCCTGTTCCTTGCCTTTCGCGCCGAGGCTTTCCCGTAATTCTCTGTTTCCGGCCAGATCCGCCATCGCTCTCCCGATTCCTTCCGTATCGTTCGGATCGACATAATAGGCCGCTTCGCCCGCCACTTCCGGAATGGAAGCCACTTTCGAAACCAGGCACGGCGCGCCGCAAGCCATCGCCTCGACAATCGTCTGGCCAAAGCCTTCATAAAGCGAGGGCATGACAAAAAATTCCGCGTGCGTGTAAAGAGGCTGCAGCTCGTCTCCGCCGACATAGCCGGTAAAAATCACATCTTCACCCAGCTCCAAATCCTTGGCCAGTTGAAAATATTCATCGGCCAACCAGCCCCGTTTGCCGGCCACGACCAATTGATAGTTGAATTTTCCTTCAAAATTATTCTTGAACTTGGCAAAAGCTTCAACAACCCGCACCAAATTTTTTCTCGGCTCAAGCGTTCCCAAAAAAAGAATATATTTGTCATTGATTTTATAATCATTCTTGAGCGTTTCCCGATCAACAGTACACGGCTCGAAAAATCGGCTGTCGATGCCGTTATAGATCACGCTGATCTTGTCTTCTCTTGATCCCAAGAAATTTATCTCGTCTTTTTTAGTTGATTTGGAAACAGCAATGATATGATCCGACTTTCTGGCAGCAAAGCTGTAAAGGGTCTTCAGTTTTACGGTCGAAAGTTTTGGAAATAATTCCGGCACGCGGTAAGGTGCAAAGTCATAAAAAGTGGTGACGACCTTTCCCCGATAGGTCGCTGGCACGCGGTAAAGCGGCGAAGTAATGTGGAGAAGATCAAGATTTTCGCGCGAATAAGTGGCCAAGCCCAAAATCTCGCTATAGGCCCCCGGCATATATTTTTTATAATCCGA
>JAVHPA010000066.1:0-14943 GCA_036170345.1 Candidatus Moraniibacteriota bacterium | reverse complement strand
AACGGCCGACACGTGGGCGGCCATCAGGGAAGCGAAAAACAACGGGGCGATGACGCTGGGCATCGTGAATGTGGTCGGATCAACCATCGCCCGCGAAACGGACGCGGGGGTGTATAACCACGCTGGCCCGGAAATCGGAGTGGCTTCGACCAAGGCTTTCACTTCCCAGTTGTCCATTCTGGCTCTTTTCACTTTATTCTTGGGACGGCAAAGGGATATGTCATTCGTGATGGGAAAAAGAATCGCGGAAGAGCTCGCGAAAGTTCCGGAGCTGATGAAAAAAGTATTCAAAGATTCCCAGCATATCAAAAGAATTGCCCATAAATATTCCGGATTTTCCGATTTTCTGTATCTTGGAAGAAAATACAATTATCCCATTGCCATGGAAGGAGCGCTTAAGATCAAAGAAATAGCCTATGTGCACGCGGAGGGTTATCCGTTCGGCGAGATGAAACACGGGCCGATCGCGCTCATTGACGAAAATTTTCCAACAGTAGCGATTGCCACTCGCGACAGCGTCTATGAAAAAACCCTTTCCGGAATCCAGGAAATTCAGGCTCGGGGCGGAAAAGTGATAGCGGTCGCGACAGCCGGCGACAAATCCATCGGCAAGCTGGTTGACGACGTAATTTACATCCCCAAAACGCTGGAGATGCTGACACCTCTTCTCTCCGTCATTCCTCTCCAGATTTTCGCTTATTATTCCGCGGTCCAAAAGGGGCTCGATGTGGATAAGCCAAGGAATCTAGCGAAAAGCGTCACCGTAGAGTAAATCTAAGGATGAATCTAAGGCTAAATCTTAGCCGCTGCTAAGGCTTAGCCTTAGAAAGAAACAAAAAAAATGGTTACCGCGGCGCATGATAAAAATAAGCTGCATACAATTTCTGAATTCCGCCGCGAGGTGGGGATCCCTCTTGTTTTGGCGAGAAGACTGATTGTCTGGGGAGAAGTCAAAACAATAAAAGCTTTGGATGGAACATTGCGCATCACGGAAACAGAAGTCCTGCGCGCGAAGGATCTGCTCAAAAATCCTTTCAAAAAAGCGCATCTTTATCTGAAAGCCTTGGGACCGGGCCTCATTACCGGCGCTTCGGATGATGATCCTTCCGGCATCGGCACATATTCATCGGTAGGGGCGCAGTTTGGCCTCGCGATATTATGGACGGCGTTCTGGCTGCTTCCGATCATGATCGCTGTGCAGGAAGTTTGCGCCCGGATCGGCATTGTGACGAACAAAGGACTGGCCGGAGTGCTCCAGAAACATTATCGAAAACGCATAGTCATGGGAGCGGTCGTGCTGCTCATAATCGCCAACGTAGCCAATATCGGCGCCGACATCGGAGCGATGGCTGCCTCCCTCAAAATGCTCATCGGGATCAACTTTTATCTAGCCGCTATTTTTTTCGCCGCGGTGATGGTCGGGGTGGAAATTTTCGTCCGCTATCATGTCTATGTGAAGTTTCTTAAGTGGCTGACCATTTCCGTTTTTGCGTATGTGGTTACGGGAATCATTATCAAGCCGGATTGGCTTGATATTGCAAGGCACACGTTTATTCCGCATATTCAGTTCAATGAAACATTTATTTTCGCCCTGGTAGCGATTTTTGGAACATCGATCACGCCTTATCTTTTCTTCTGGCAGGCCTCGGAAGAGGTCGAAGAAAATAAAATGCTTCAAAAGAATATTCAGGACGGAAAAGTGTCCCAGGATGATAGGGTAGTCACCGACGGGATGCGGGGCAGAATTTTCCGGATGCGCACGGATGTATATACCGGTATGATACTGGCGAATATAGTGTTCTTTTTTATCGTCCTGACCACGGCCCAAGTGCTGTTCAAAAATGGTATAACAAATATCGGTTCGGCGGAAGGGGCCGCTTTGGCTTTGCGGCCTCTGGCCGGGAATTACGCCTATTTGCTTTTTGCCGTCGGTATAATTGGAACCGGACTTCTGGCGGTTCCGGTTTTGGCGGGATCCGGCGCCTACGCGCTCGCCGAAGTGATGAAGTGGCGGGAAGGATTAGAGCTCAAATTTTCACGGGCGAAGGGATTTTATCTGGTAATTACTTTTTCAGTGCTCATCGGTCTCACATTGAATTTTTTTCATATAAATCCGATTGCCGCTCTTTATTACGCGGCGTATCTCAACGGCATCATTGCGCTTCCTCTTCTCATCGTCATCATGATCATTGGCAACAATAAAAAGATTATGGGCGAGGAAACGCATCCCAAGTGGGTAAAGTTTTTCGGGTGGCTGGCGGTGGGATTTATGGCGGCGGCGATCATCCTGACGGCCTATTTAGCCTTAAAATAATTTTATGCATCTTGCAGTCCGCTAAGGTTCGACCTTAGCAGCTGCTAAGGTCGAACCTTAGCCGTTATGAATACATTAATCATCTTCACGGCCAAATATTTAGTTTTCGTTTCAGCAGCGATCGCGGCTTTTTATTTTTTCAAGCAGCCGCGGCAGAAGCAAAAGGAGGTGTTAATTTTCGCGGTGGTGTTATTGCCGCTGTCGTATATAGTCGCAAAAATTATTTCCCATTTTTATTTCGATCCGCGTCCATTTGTCGTCGGCCATTTCACGCCGCTCATCCCGCACGCGGCGGACAATGGCTTCCCGTCCGACCATACTCTTTTAGGGACGGCAATCGCTTTCGCAATTTTTCACTTCAACAAAAAAACGGGTTTATTTTTATTTTTTCTCGCGATTCTTGTCGGCATCGCAAGAGTTTTAGCAGGTGCGCATCATTTCGCCGACATTATGGGAAGCATTCTGGTTGTTTTGGTTGTTTATTTTTTCAGCTTGACGGCTCTTGGCGGATTTTTCAAAAAAGGCTATAATATAGGGAGCGAGAAAAAAACAAAAAACGTTCACCCTGTTAAATAATCAGCCCAAGGCTGATTACCGCTACGCGGTATTTAACGGGGTAAAAACAAAAATTATGAAGGATTACAATGTTCCATTTCCTTCTTTTTTTGATGGCCAATAATATAAATAAAAAGATATGATACAGAAAAAAGCGGTAAACAAAAGGAGAGCGGGGAAACTTCTTTTAATATCATGCCTCTTTCTGCTAAATTCCAGAATATCAGCCGCGGTCGCCCAAGATTTGCCGTCGGTAAACGTCAATAGCGTGGAAGCAAACACGATTTCGGGAACGCCGGTTGAAGAAATAATTTCCGCCGCGAGCTCGGGCGGTTTGTCCGCGAATCAAAATTTGGCCGGCCTGAAACCGGACATCGCGCAGCCAGCGCCCGAAATTTCAGTTTCTTCCACCGAGAGTCCAGCGGATCCGATTCCGGCTGTATTCAGCTCTGATTCCTTGAAAATGCTGGAGTCCCAAGGCGGATTGAGTTCCGCTCCGCAAAGCAGCGCGGAAAGTCCGACTGTTTTCAATCTGGCGGTGAAATTTTTTGAGAAGGTTGTTTTCAAGAAAGACGTTGAATTCGCGAACCGACCCAAGTTCGATGAGGGTCTTGATATTTCCGGAACGCCGACTTTCAATGAGGACACCGCCGGGTTTGCCATTATCAAAAAAGGGAACCAAAGCGTCGCCATTAATTTTGATCAGAAATATGATTCGCCGCCGGTCATCACCGCCACCTTGTCTCTCCAACAGTATAAAGATCCCAAAGTAAGAGCCGCGGCGGAAGATCTGTTGCTGATCTCGGATGTAAGGTACATTGTCACCAACGTTTCAAACAAAGGATTCGAGATAATGATGGACAGCCAATCTTTTTCCGATATTCCTTTTTCCTGGCATGCTTTGGCGGTGAATAATCCCAAAATCTTCAAAAAGACGGGAGATAATTCTCAAAGCGGAACCGCTTCCGGATCTGATTCGGGCAATACTTCCGGAACAGTTTCGCCGGCCGGCAGTGGAGATAATTCCAATTCATCTATTGGACCAGGCCCTGCGGCCGTAGATCAGTCAGAAACGTCTTCTAAAGATGCCGTCGGAAGCGTAAATAATTAGCTAATTTAGCATTATCCTGATTTGTCATCCCGCACTTGATGCGGGATCCAGAAAAAAGTTTTATTTGCGACACCCTGGATTCCCGCTTTCGCGGGAATGACAATAAACAAAATGGATCTTAGGAATCTCAATCTAAAAAAGTCCGGAAAACTGCGAAGCTTCAATCTCAAGATGGCGAAGTGGCTGGAAAAAAGGCTGGTGATTGGAAGATATTCCTATTCAAGAAAAATTCTTTTATTGGCCGGTTTGGTCGTTTTTTTCATTGTGGCTATCATGGCCTATTTCCTGATCGCATATCGGACAAATCACGCGGATCCCGGCGCGGCGACCCAGAAAGAAATAAAAAAATTGACTGCCCGCATAGGCGGATTTATGGAGCTTCCCGCGGGAGAGCAGCCGACTCTCGCGACGGTGGCTGATCAGGAAAAGCTGAAAGGCCAGGAATTTTTCACGCATGCCCAAAACGGGGATAAATTATTGATATATCCCAAAGCGAAAAAGGCCATTCTCTACCGGCCTTCCACCGGAAAGATCATTGAAGTCACGAACCTGACTTCTTCCGGCGAAGGGAGTAATGTCCAACCCTAGCCATGATCATATTTATATTTATATAAAGCAGATATCTACTTTAAATTATTTGGACATCCGATGTCCAAATATGGCTGTTTATGAAAAAGGGCAGAAAAAAAATCAAGGCACTGGTGCTTTTTTCCGGAGGCCTTGATTCGATTCTCACTACGAAAATTCTGGAAAGGCAGGGGATAGACGTGACCGCGCTCACTTTCACGAGCTATTTTTTTGATTCGGTCCAGGCGGAAAAATCGGCGCGGGAAAACGGTCTGAAACTTCGTGTTGAGGATATAACTCCCGAGCATTTTCGCATTATAAGAAAGCCAAAATTTGGCTATGGAGTCGGAATGAATCCGTGCATTGACTGCCATCTTTTGATGCTCAAAGCCGCCAAATATATAATGCAAAAAGATAAGTATGATTTTCTCGCCACCGGAGAAGTGCTGGGCCAGCGGCCGATGTCGCAGAACATCCGCGCGCTCGAGCTGATCGAAAGGGAAGCGGGGCTTGTCGGAAAAATTCTTCGACCTCTCTCGGCGAGAGTTTTGCCGGAAACAGAGATGGAAAAATACCCGAGAGCTAAGCTCTTGGGTAAAATATTGAAGCCTTTGGTTGACAGGAGCAGATTGTATGAAATTTCCGGCCGTTCGAGAAAAGATCAAATGGAACTTGCGAAAAAATTCGGCATAAAAAATTATCCGACTCCCGCCGGCGGATGCATTTTGACCGACAAGGAATATTCAAAAAAACTTCGGGAACTTCTCGAGAAAATTGAAAAACCAAAACCGAGCGATATAGAACTTTTAAGAATCGGCCGGCATTTTTGGGTTCACCCCGTTAGAAAGGCTGAATCCCTGGAACCCGAACTTTCTAGCTGGGTAAGAATTATTCTTGGCCGCAATCACGAAGAAAATTTAAAACTAAAAAAAATCGCCGAAAAGAGCGATATTTTGCTGGAGCTTGAAGATATTCCCGGACCGCTGGCGTTGGTGAGGGGGGAAAGCGGAGAGGGAGCCATGGAATTCGCGAAAGAAAAAATAATCAAATACGCGAAAAAGGTGAAGATAAGGAAAGCAAAGTTCAGCTTTTCTTCGCTGATTGTTCCGGAAGGGTGATAATGAAAGTCGCGCCTTTTCCCTCGGAGCTGTCGACCGTGATTTTTCCGTTATGCCGGTCAATGATTTTCTTCACCATATAAAGGCCAAGGCCGGTGCCGGAGGTCTGGACGCCCACCGCGTTATCGGCCCGGAAAAATTTGGTGAAGAGCCGGCCCTTTTGGCTCTTGGGAATGCCGATTCCGGAATCCTGGACAACTATCTTTATCAGTCCTTGCTCCTGGCCGATTGAAAAATCAATCCTTCCGCCCTTGGGCGTATATTTTATGGCGTTGTCAAGAATATTCGCGAGCGCCAGACCCATTTTTTCCCCATCCATATTAATATCCGGCAGGCCGGAAGCGGGCATCTTGGAAAAAAGAGTGATTTTTTTCTCATCGGCCACCATCTTCAATCCGGCCATGGCCTGTTCGGCGATCGGCAAAAGTGATTGCCTTTTGAAATTATATTCATATTTTCCTTCTTCAATATGGGCGACATTCAAGAGGTCATTAATCAGATCAATAACGTTCTTGATGGCCGCGAAACCGTTTTCGAGGAGCTGTTTTTGCTCTTCATTGAGAGATCCTGTTTTTTGGTCGAGAAGAGCCGCGTATGACCATTGAATTCCCGTAAGAGGAGTCCGCAATTGATGGGCGGCGACAGAAATGAAATCAGACTTGGCGGCATCGAGTTCCGCGAGGCGCTGGTTGGCCCGGGCGAGCTCCAGATCGCGCCGCACCAGTTGGCGGGTAATTTTTTCGAATTCCTGAATCTTAGAGGATTTTCTTTCAGTTTCCGTGTCGAAAGAATCTCTGGCTTTTTTGGAATCGGAAAAAAGTCCGGATAGCCTCCATGTCATTATGGCCAGAATGAAAATAAGAAGAATATTTATCGCGAGCGAAACAAAAAAAGCGGAAATATTTTCCGCGCGCGCGCCGAGATACAGGAAGTTGAAAACAGCCAGTCCCGCGGCGGCGATGATGGCCATAGCCTGAAAAAACCAGAAAGATTTTTCTTTTCCGAAATTTTTTATTTCCTCCATCTTTATATTATTTTTTCTCAAGAACCTCCCTGACTTTCTGGACGATTTCGCTCGTAGAAACTTGCGCTTTGATAATGTAGCCGCTGGCGCCTTCTGCCAGGCCTCTTTCAATTTCTTCCGGCTTTCCCAGATTGGAAGTGATGATTACCGGAATATCCTTCATCTCGGGAGCCGCTTTCAGTTCCTTGAGAAAGCTCAAGCCATCCATTCCTGGAAGCACGATATCAAGAAGGATAACCGCGATCCGGTTGGACTTGATAATTTCGCGGGCCTTTTCGGCGTTTGTGGCCAGGAAAATGTGAAAGGATTCCTGTTCGAATCTCCGCTCCAGAAGGCTGCCCATAAAAGCATCGTCCTCGACGATGAGAATGGCCATTTTTTCGGGCAGGCTGTTTTCTTGTTTCTGATCCATAATTTTATTCTTAAAAATCAAACAATAACTGACTCTATTCTAGTCTATTCATGCCGATAGGGTCAAATAGACGCGAATAGGGATAATATATGCTATAATATAAAGAGAAAAAATCCCTATATTCATATGAACTCAACATCCGCGCCGCTAATAAAAATAGAAAAATTGAGTATTGTCTTCAACGAAGGAAAAGCCAATGAGGCCAGAATTCTGGACAATATTGATCTTGAGATATATCCTCACGAGTATCTTATTATTTTCGGCCCTTCCGGCTGCGGAAAATCGACGCTCCTCAATACAATCACGGGGCTTCTTCGTCCGACCGGCGGAAAAATAGAAATCGATGGCCGCGATCTTGCCTCTTTTTCGGAAAAAGAAAAACTGGAATTTCATCGCCACAAAATAGGGCTGGTTTTTCAGTCGTTTTATCTTGTTTCCACCCTTTCCGTAATTGACAATGTCTGCCTTCCGCGGGCTTTTTCCGGAGACGATTCATCAAAGAGAAGAGAGGACGGAATGAATTTTCTCAAACGTTTTGGAATCGAAGCGCAAGCCGAAAAATTTCCCAGCGATCTCTCCGGCGGGCAAAGGCAGAGAGTGGCGATTGCCCGTTCGCTTATGAACAGTCCCGCGATCATCGTCGCGGACGAACCGGTGGGGAACCTTGATTCCAAAGCCACCTATAACGCCCTCACGATTATCAAAGAGCTGAACGAAGTTGATAAAAAACTCATCATCCTTGTTACCCATGATCCCGCGCATCTCGCTTACGGCGACCGGATAATCCATATGCAGGACGGAAAGATCACGAAAATCGTCGAGGTTCTCGAAAAAAAATCTCCGAATATTAAGGGAGAGCAGGAATATCTTGAAGAGCAGGAGAAAATCGGAAAGGAATGGGAATCCTTCAAAGAGGGCATACTGGGCAAGGCCTGGGAACTTCAAAAAAAGGGGCAACTGGACAAAGACTGGGAACTCGTCAAAAAAGAAGAGCTTGGGAAAGCCTGGAGCTCTTTCAAGGAAGGGAAAGCGGGCGAGGATTGGGAGCTGGGGAAAGAATACGAGCTGGTGAAAAAAGAGGATCTTGCCGAAAGAAGGCGCGAGCATATTTCTCCGGATCTTCTCGCGCTGACGCGGTCTTTTCGAAATTTTTCTCCCGATCAGGTTGGGACGCTTCTGGTTCCATTCAAGGCCCAGCAGATCTTCTCCCACATTTTTTTTCATATTCCTGAAGTGCAGTTGGATCTGGCCAAGAAAATCTTTCAGGACTTCATCGCGGGCGGGATCACCCTCGAGGATTTTGAAAAAAGACTCATGGAAGAAGAAAATAAGGGGGGTGCCGGGTGGGACCGCAATCATGCCAAGCGGCTGGTTGGCGGAATTCAACGAATCTTTGATCAGGTGAAAAAAATTGACTTCGCGAATACTGGAAAATCATCAGAAGATATCTTGCTGTATCTTGAGGAAAATTTCAAGCTGAAACTTGGCGAAATGGAGAGAATAAAATTTCTGGAATATATAAAAATGCGTCTCGAAAACGAACTCGCGATGGACGAGCTTCTTGATCTGGCCGACCGGCCGATAGTGAAGGGGGGAGTCGGACTTGACCGTCGGACGGCGAAAAAAATCGCGCGAGAACTGGAGATAATTATGCTCGCACGTTATTCTGTGTAATATGACCACAAAAGATTTACTAAAACTTTCCACCCGTATGTTTACGGCTCGGCGAGGGCGGACATTCCTCACGGTTTTGGGTATGGGGATTGGTTTCGGAGCCATTTTGTTTTTGGTCTCTTTGGGATACGGGCTCCAGGGCGCGCTCCTCAAGACCATCACCTCGTCGGGGGCGCTCACGGCGCTCGATGTAGCGCCAAATGAGCAGGATGGAAAATTTCTCACGGCGGCCGCGGTCGATGAAATGAAGGGGATCAGTGGTGTGGATGGGGTCGAAACAAGCTACAATTTCAACGCGAGGCTAAAAATTGGTGACACGGGATCCGACACGCGCGCGGTCGTTGCCAGCCCCGGATATCTTGACCTTGAAGGCTTGAAAGTCATAGCGGGAAAACTGCTCGGCAAAAACAACCCGAAGGAAATTCTTGTTTCGTCCGCCATTGGCAAAGTGTTCGGCAAAGACCCGAAAGATCTTGTCGGACAAAAAGTATCTTTTTCACTGTTGCCTGCCTCGCCTGGCGGAACAAATATAGACGCGGGAGATTATACGATTGCGGGCGTCACGGAAAGCGAGGACGCTATATTCTATGCCGCGGCGGACGGACTGAACATTCCGGCGGATATTCCATACGCGAAAGTGAAGGTGAAATGCCATTCGGCGGGCGTGATGGCTTCGGCAAAAGAGGCGATTTCCCAAAAAGGATTTTCCGTGTCGTCGCTTTCGGAAACAGTCGCTGAAGTGAATAAATTGTTCCAAGTGGTCAATATTGTTTTGGGACTATTCGGCATTGTCACTCTCGCAGTTTCATCAATTGGAATGTTCAACACGATGACGGTCGCGCTTCTCGAACGGACGCGCGAGATCGGAATTATGCGCTCGATCGGCGCGTCGAAAATGGATATTCTCTCTATGTTCATCATTGAATCAACGCTGATGGGTTTTTTTGGCGGGATCGCGGGCATAATACTCGGTGTCGCGTCCGGGCAATTGGTCAATCTGATTTTCAATGTCGCGGCGAAATATTTTGGCGGGAAAAGCCTTAATCTGTTCGCCTATCCGCTGTGGTTTTTGGGATTCATTCTCGCGTTTTCGATCATCATCGGATTCGCAACCGGTATCGGTCCGGCCAAAAGAGCGAGCGCGCTTGATCCGCTGGAAGCGCTGCGCAGTCGCTAAATTTTGAATTTCAAATTTCAAATTTTGAATCAATTTCAAATGACCGAATGACTGAATTTTTAAACATTCGAAATTGGAAAATTAAAAATTGAATTGAAATTTGTAAATTGAAATTTGAAATTATACAAAGTATGAAAAAAACAATCAAATATATTTTACTCGCAGTTTTCATTGTCGCTCTTGGATATTTTTTAATGATGATTTTCTCTTCCCGTCCGGCGCAAAAAGAAACAGCGACAATTACAAATGAAACGAATGGCGGGAAGGTTCTCGGAGAAGACCAGAACCAGATTCCAACAAAAATGTTCACAAGCCAGAATTTTCACTCGCCGCAAATCACATTCGGCGGGGACGCGATCACGCTGCCGTCGGGAGAGCAGGCAACCGCGCCGGAAATCACAGATCTTCGTTCAGAACTTCTTCTCGTGAAAAGCGATCAGCAGGTGAAATTTCTTTTGAGCTGGAAAACGAACAAACTATGTGCTTCTTCAATCGGGTATACGAAAGAAGGACAAGCGGAAGAGAAAACGGTTTCCGACGACAGCTACGGATTTCTTCATAGTGTCGAAATCGCGCCGCTCAATTATTCAACTTCATATTCATATTCCGTCACCGCGCGCGACAAGTGGGGAAATGAAACCAAGTCGGACAAGCTCGCGTTCTATACCGGCGCTCCCAATGTTTCCATTCTCGATCTTCTCGGCGGAGCGTTCAAAGATATGTTCGGATGGAAAGGAAGATAACTATGGATAACTAAAAAAGTAGACTCAAAAAAATTTCGCGACTTGACAAAAGTTTTTGCGGACTAATAAAAATATTTTTAAAATAACATCTCTTTTCAATAAAAGAAAACAAAAAACAGAAAAAAGAGAAATCCGATTTTTAGCAAAAAATTAAAAACCGATATTTCCAATTAAATGCCGAATAAAAAGGAAATATCGGTTTTTTTGTTGAATTGGAGCGGGAAATTGGGGAGATCAGGCCCCGAAGCAGACGCTTCGCGTTGCTACGGGGTAAAGAAATCAGGGAAAGCGGGGAGATAAAAAAAGTCGGCCCTTTTTGATGAGCGGGCTTGCGCGGGTTTTTCAACAAAATATAATAAATTATGAAAGTTATTAAATGTTATGAACAAAGGAAATAACAGGGGCGAAAAACGGCGAAATTTCAAGAAAGCGAAGAGATTGGAAAGAGAACAAAAAAGAGAGCAAAATGGAAACCGGTTAAAACTGATATAAATCGGTAATAACCGCTTTGATGTCATCGTTCGCTCGGAAATGAAAACAAGTTTTATTTCACTCGCTTCACTCGACAATAAAAAGGGTACAGAAAGATAATGAAGGAAGAGAAAAACGGATATAAAATCAGCGACATATTTTTCGGCAAAGCCGAGGACGTTTTGGCAAACATTCGGCTTTTTTTGCGGGGCAAAAAATTCGCGAAAATTACCGAGGCGGAGAAAGAGAAAATTACGGCCGTAAGGGCGAGGCTGACGGAGTTGTATGGAGGCCCGCCTTCGCTGAAGCTTCGGCGGGTAAAAGAGATTGGAGAGATGAAAAAAAAGTCGGAAGCTCCCGCCCCTCTCCACCCCGCCGCTCGCGAGCATCGGGGCACCTCCCCTAAAAAAGGGGAGGCGAAAGAAAATTTGGTTTTAATCCCTCTTTCGGAAATCGCGAAAAATTCAACCTACTCGAAAAATTACATAAACTTTTCGGCGCGGCAGGGAAAAATGCAGGCGAAAAAAATTAGTGGGGTCTGGCATACGACAGAAGACTGGCTTGCCGAGTTCACGAAAATATCGCAGGCGAAGAAAAATACGTTCAAAGAAAAACTTTCGCGCGATTTGGGCGGCAACAAAAAATTTGTCGTTCCAGAGGAGCCGGCGAAGATTTTGGAAAAGGCGAAAGAGAAAAAAATACACCTTGAGAGTCAGGCGGGCGAAGTGACTGGAGAGGCTGGGGAAATTGCCCCCCTGCGGGTGGTCACCCAAAGGGTGAGAAAATTTTTGGTTCGGAATTGGAACAACGCGAAAACTTGGTTTCGGGAACTCAAAGAAATGGGCGATGCGAAGGAGCGCGTGAAGTTGAGAAACGCGAAGCTATCGGATTTTTTGAAATTTGATTATGCGAAGCCGGCGGTGGCGATGATTGCGTTGGTTCTTTTGATGGCGATTGGAAACATAACCAAAGCCGATTTGGGGTATTGGGGAGATCAGGGAAAGAAGAAAATCTATTTCGCATACAACGCGGGAGTGGATGCGGCGGCAAAAACCGCGTCGCATATCAGTGAATCGGCGGGAAAGAAAATCGTCGAAGTGAAAATCGGAAAAGAAAAATTCGTGAAGATTGCGCAAGATATTTTGCAGGGGGAGAAAATCAAAGAGTTTGAAAAAAATACAGGGTTGAAACTTGAGGGCGACGAAAACGGGAAAGGAATCGTTGCGGGTGTTGAAACTCCCACCCCGGCAACCTCACCCCAGCCCTCTCCCCGCCAAACGGGCGGGCAGGCTTATCAAGGAGAGGAAAAAACGGGCGGGCGAGTGCTGGCCGCCACCACAATCACCACTGGAGTCGCGCAAATAAATGTCGGCGATATCGAAGTCTCGGCCTATCTGATGGACGCCGAAAACAAAGAAATCCCGAACGGCGAATACGATGTCAGATTCGGAATATACACGACCGACCGGACGGAGCAGGATCCTTATCCATCGGACACAGACAAAGGAACGCGTGTCTGGGAAGAAACGCAAAAGGTGACTGTCGAAAACGGACTCTTGAAAACTTATCTCGGCGCGACGACGCCCATTCCGGCGAACTTCAATTTCGCCGTCTCGAACTATTATCTCGGCATCCGGGTGGGCGAAGACGCGGAAATGGTGCCTCGCAAACGGATCGGCGCCGTGCCTCTCGCCAGAACCGCCATGAATATCGCCGGACAGTCAATCGGAAACGGGGCGGGAAATATTCCCCTCTCGAACGGAACCTTAAACACCAATCTCAACGCGGATCTCTTGGACGGGTTGCACTCCACGGCGTTTCAGGTGGCGGGATCATACCAGCCGGCGGGGACTTATGACAACTATGTTGCATGGAAACTGCAATCCACGGCAACGGACGCGGGGCAAAAAATAACAACGAACAAAGGAGCGATTTTCACGGGCGCGAACGGGATCGTCACAACGCGGACTTTGAGCACGCTGACAGTTTCCCCGACATACGGCTCGACGGACAACACAATTGCCCAGGGAAGCACTCCGATCATCGTCAACACCACCGGCAATCTTCAAGGCGGAGGAACCGGAACAGCGGGAGGAGGAATCAGCCTGACGCTTAACACAATCGATAATCCGACGTTTGCTACTGTGAACGGATTGACCCTGACGGGGAATGCGGATGGTTTTTCTGCTTCAGGGGGAACGACTGCGCGGACGCTCAACATCACGGGATCCGATGTCACCATCACCGGCGGAGGAAATACCTTAACTCTCACGGGAAATGCGGCTCTCAACCAGGATCTTCTCACCAGCTCCACGCCAACTTTTTCAACGGTGGCCACAACGGGGCAAGCCGCTCTGACTCTCAATCCTTTTGGACTAGCTGGCGGAAATACCGGCGAAATAAGATTTTTTGAGCTTGCGGCCAGTGGAGCAAACTATGTTGGCTTCAAGTCGCCGGACGCAATTGCGGCGAACCGTATTTGGACCTTGCCTAACGCTGATGGCGGAGCTAATCAGGTTATTACGACTGACGGAGTGGGAAATCTTGGCTGGGCAACAGTCGGAGCGGGACTGGGCGCGCCGACTGGAGCGCAATACATCATGCTCGCAAATGATCCGACGCTTACGGCGGAACGCGTGCTCACCGGAACGGCCAACCAAATCATTCTGACTGACAACGGTCCCAACGGCACGATTGTTCTATCCACTCCGCAAGATATTCATACCGGAGCGACTCTGACATTCTTCGGTCTCACTCTTTCCGGTCTGGCCGCAGGAGCCACCAATGACGTTATCACCCGGGCGGCGGGAGTGCTCCAGACCAGAACCATCGATTCCCGTGTTTGGGGAAGCTCTCTCACCGACTATACCGGCGCCAACACCAACTACATCGCCAAATTCTCCGACGCGGATACGCTGACCCAATCGGTGATCTATGAATCCGGCGGCAACGTCGGCATAGGGACCACCGCCACCGGAACTTACAACGTCAACGTCAACGGCTCCATCAACGCCGCTAACTATTATGCCAATGGAAATCCCATCAGCCCCCTCACCGCCGGAACCATCACCGGGCAGACTCTCTACTGGAACGGCTCAAGCTGGACAGCGAACCTCAACTTATTTAACGACAATACCAACGTGGGGATCGGGACGACGGCGCCATCTCCTTACAAGTTGAACGTCGCCGGCAACACCAACATCGGCGGAACGCTGAATGTGACCTCGGGCGGCCTCTTCGCCGGCAACCTTTCGGCCGCCAACTTCTCCGGCTCTTCCTCGGGAACCAACACGGGAAACCAAAACCTCTGGGCGACCATCACTTCCCAGGGCGGCGGCACGACCACCGCCGACGTTCTCACCGACACTCTCACCATTAACGGGGGAGGCATCGCCGCCACTTCCATTGCCGGAGACATACTCACTATCACCGCCACCGAAGTTGATCCGAAAGTCGGCAGCCTGACCCAATACTATGTTCCGCACTGGGGGACCACGGCTCTCGTTAACGGGGCTATCTATGACAACGGCAACGTCGGCATAGGGACCACCGCCACCGGAACTTACAAGTTAAACGTCGGCGGCACCGTGAACGCCACCGGCTACTATATCAACGACTCGCCCCTGGCTCTCACCGCCGCGGGCTCTCTGACGGGCCAAACCCTTTACTGGAACGGCTCCAGCTGGACGCCGAGCTCCAATATATTCAACAACAACACCAATGTGGGGATCGGGACGACGGCGCCATCTCCTTACAAGTTGAACGTCGCCGGCAACA